>JBDRQW010000030.1:0-10934 GCA_043826085.1 Candidatus Beckwithbacteria bacterium
GGTTGGCAACAAGCCAGCATTGATTTAACTCAATTTGAAGATGCCTCTTTGGGAATATGTTTTTATTCAGGAAATACAAATGGTGTAGACTCGGATTATTATAGTCAATCTTGGACTTATTTAGATGATATAACAACCACAGAAGTAACAGCTAATGAATTTACCGAATTTTATCTCTCAAGCGAAGAAGGAGCAATTAGACAATATCAAATACAAGACGATGGTGTTGAAGCAAACTCAGAGGATTGGATTGATTTAGAAGAAGAATTTTTTATGATTGACTATGGTAATACTTCCGGCAAATATAATATTTATTATCGTTCAATTGATCAAGCCGGAAATATAGAAACACCTAATTTAATTAAAGTTCATTTAGATAATGAACCGCCCGAAAATATTATTGATTTAGAAATATATTCTGATGATGACATTGATGATACTTCTGTTTTTTTATCTTGGACGGCTCCCGCAGATATTGTAAACACAGATTTAAAAAGACTTGCTTCTTATGATATTCGTTATCAGCAATTAGATGATTGTGATTTTTTTAATTGGGATTCTGCGAATAAAGTTGATAATCCTCCGGTTCCAAGATTCCCCGATGAATCAGAATATTTTGAAATAACCAAATTAATACCTGAAACAGATTATTGTTTTGCCGTAAAAGCTTGCGATACAGCCTTAAATTGCTCAGATATTTCTAATTTTGTTTTTGCAACAACTTTAGAAAAAGATACTCCTGAAGAAGTATGGGTTGGTGATGTGGTTATAAACGAATTAATGTGGATGGGATCTTCAAGTTCAAGTGACGATGAATGGATAGAGCTAAGAAACATGACTGATCAAGACATTGATCTTTCCGGCTGGCAAATAACTAGTTTAGTTGGTGTAGGAGATGTAGAAACCTTGATGCTGATTATTCCTGATGGAGAAATAATTTTAGCTAATGGCTATTACTTAATTTCTAAGTATGATAAAGATGCCTCAAAAATAAACATTGATCCGAATTTAGTAAACACAAGCGTTGTTTTAAGAAATACTGATTTGCAAATAAAGATTTATGATGGTCAATGGGACGATACTAGTATGTTGATTGACACTGCTGATGATGGAGTCGGTTTGCCTTTGGCTGGAAGCAGTGACAATAAATGGTCAATGGAAAGAAATGAAGATCCCGGTGACGGTACCATTTCAAGCAATTGGCATGATTGTGAAGACGCCTTAACTACAGTTGAATATTGGGACAAAGATGCAAGCGAACAAGGAACACCGGGAGGTAAAAACCGTTCTGATAATGAATTAAAAGTTGAATTTTCTTTATCTCAAGATAAAAAATCAGTTAGCTTTAATGCTTTTAATATCAGCGATTGGGATAGTTTAAATTATGAAATCACTTATGATTCTAATCAAGGCCAACAGGGTATTGTAAGTTCAATTGAAATTAAAGAGCAAAACATTATTACTCGCGATGATTTAAAACTTGGTATTTGTTCTTCTTTGGGAGAAGTATGTGTCTATCATCAGGGAATAGAAAGTATTAATTTAAAAATTATTTTAACTGGTATGGGAATTCCTGAAACAATTTTAGAAAAAACTTTAGACTGGTAATTTTATGAAAAAAAAGTTATTTATTTTATTCTTATTTTTACTTAGTTTTTTGGCTTTTACCGGAAAACAAGCCTTAGCTCAAGACTTGGATGTAACTTGTGATAATAATAGTTGTAGTCTTTCTTCTAATGACCCTTTATTTTCAGAAATCAATATTTATCCCGGATGGAGTACTACTAAAATAGTCAAAGGAATTAATAATTATGATCAAGATCTCAATTTTGTCGTAGAGGTTATTGATCCTTTTACTACAGATACCACCTCCTCTTTAGCTGATGTTATTACTGTAACTATTACCGAGCAAGAATCAAATACCATTGTTTATGGTCCTAAAACTATTAATCAATGGCTCAATGATGGTTTTGTTTCTCTTAGTAATATTCCGGAAGGAAATGGAAAAAATTATGATTTTGTTATTTCATTAGACAATATTAATAATGATTATCAAGATAAAGAGCTTATTTTTGACCTTAATTTGGGGTTTGAAGCCCTGCCTGTTGTTACAGGGGACGATGGCGACGATGACGTTGATGGAATCGGTGGTGGAACTGATGCCAGCCCCAGTCCAAGTCCTACTTTAACACCTAGCCCCAGTCCTGCTACGGGAGAAGTAGCTGGTGCTACTGCTATTCAAAGTCCCTCTCCTTCCCCTTCAACTTCACCTGAAGGGAAAGTCAAAGGCGCCAAAACCACTCCTTCATGGCTCTGGTTCTTGCTACTAATTCCCTTTGGTTGGCTTCTCTTCTTGTTTTATCGCCGCCGTATCAGGTAAAATGACTTCATGTTTAAAACCCTAGCTCATTTATTTACTCCAAGACCTTCAAATAATTTTAAAGCGAAATCTCTTCACGCTTCTTCTTTAAGTATCTTCATGATTATCATCATGGCAAGTCAGATCACTTTTAGTCTTATTGGTAAATCCATTCCCGGAGTTTTAGGTTTGACTTCTACAATCACCACCGAGGAATTAATTAACTTGACTAACCAAGAAAGGCAGAAAAATGGTTTACAAGAACTTAAGCTTAACCCGGTCTTAGTCAATGCCGCCACCAAAAAAGCCGCTGATATGATCAATAAAAATTATTGGGCTCACACTTCACCTGAAGGTAAAACTCCTTGGAGTTTTTTTAAAGAAGTTGAATATCAATACCTTTATGCCGGTGAAAATTTAGCCAGAGATTTTCAAGACTCAGATTCAGTTATTAAAGCCTGGATGAACTCACCCACCCATCGAGATAACATTTTATCCAGCCGTTATAGAGATATTGGAATTGTGGTTATTCATGACACCTTTCAAGGTCAAGAAACCACTTTGGTAGTTCAAATGTTTGGTACAACTGCCGATACTGTTTTGCCTCAAGCCGGAAATATTAACCAAATAGCCGAAGCGGTTCTAGCAGAGGTTACCACCACCCCCGTTCTAAGTTCATTTGATCTCACCAAGTCTATGTCAATCAGCCTAACTTTAATTTTATTACTAGTCATTGCCTTGGATAGTTTAATCATCGCCAAAAAGAAAATTATCAGATTATCCGGCAGAGGATTGGCTCACTTGTTATTTTTAGGTATACTATTACTCTTACTGATAGTAATTCAACCAGGCTTAGTTTTATAAAATGAAAAAACCTAAATTAACATTTGATTACATAATTTTAAGTTTAATTTTAGGTATTTTGGGATTAATCTTCTTTAAACTTCCATCATTTAGAATAATTACTTCAATATTTATGGGGCTAAGCTACTTTATTTGGGGAATTTTAATCCATAAAAAAGACAAAACTCTTCACTTGCCGGTTGTTCTTGAATATTTATCCATTAGCCTACTTTCAATCATTATATTAATTTTCTTAAGTCTTAGAGCTTAAAGGAGACGAAATGAAAGGTATTATCTTAGCTGGAGGTAAAGGTTCAAGGCTTTATCCACTTACTCTTCCCACCAACAAACACTTACTGCCCATTTATGATCAACCAATGATTTACTATCCAATTAAAACTATGGTTAATGCCGGCATAAAAAACATTCTTGTAGTTACAGGTGATGTTCATGCCGGACAATTTATAAATGTTCTTAAAAATGGTAAAGATCTTGGGGTTGAACATCTTGAGTATGCTTATCAGGAAGAGGGTGCAAGGGGGATTGCTGATGCCATTAATTATGGTAAAGACTTTGCTGACGGTGAATCGATCACGGTTATTCTTGGAGACAATACCACCGATGCTGATATTTCAAATCCAATTAAAAACTTTAAGTCAGGAGCCATAGTATTTTTAAAAAAAGTCCCTAACCAAGAAAGATTTGGTAATCCGATTTTTGATAAAAAAGATTCAAAAAAAATTATTAAAATTATCGAAAAGCCAAAAAATCCAGTCTCACCTTTTGCTGTGACCGGCCTTTACATTTACGACGCCACTGTTTTTGATAAAATAAACACCTTAAAACCATCAGCTAGGGGAGAGTTAGAAGTAACAGATCTTAACAACCTTTACATTAAAGAAAATTCTCTTCATTGGTCAGAACTAAAAGGTTATTGGTCAGATGCCGGAACTTTTCATAGTTTGTATCGATCCAATCGTTATTGGGCCAAGAAAAAATTAGGCGATAAATATTAAGCAGTTCTTATATGTTTTATACTACTTTTTCTTCTGAATCAGTTTGCGCCGGTCATCCGGACAAAATCTGTGATCAAATATCTGATGCTGTTTTAGACTCAGCTTTAAAACATGATCCCTACTCTCATGCCGGTATTGAGTGTTTAGTTACTACTAACCAAGTAATTATTGCCGGAGAGATCAAAACTAAAGCTAATATTAACTACGAGAAAATCGTTAAAAAATTACTCAAAAAACTTGAGTACGATTCTTCAATTTATCAATTTGATTACCACACTGTAAACATTCAAGTTTTAGTTCACCGCCAATCTCCGGATATAGCTCAGGGAGTTGATACCGGTGGTGCCGGGGATCAAGGGATGATGTTTGGCTATGCTTGTAATGAAACTAAAACTTTAATGCCACTACCAATTATGTTGGCCCATGCCTTAACCAAAAAAATGGATCAACTTCAGAAAAAGGATTTAACTTATCTTAGACCTGATGGTAAAAGTCAGGTAGTAATTGATTATAAAAACAATCAACCCCATCAAGTTAAAAAAATTATCTTAGCTAAACCCCATGATCCTAAAATTAATATTAAACAGGTTAAAAAAGATTTATACAATCATGCTATTTTGCCGGTAATCCAAAAATACAAAATAAATAAGGTTAGTCTTGATGATGTAATTTTAAACGGAACCGGTAAATGGGAAATCGGTGGCCCTTATTCAGATATGGGAGAAACGGGCAGAAAAATTGTAGTTGATTCTTATGGGGGTATGGCTAGGGTTGGTGGTGGTTGTTTCTCTGGAAAATGTCCTACAAAAGTTGATCGTTCTGGAGCTTATGGGGCGAGATATGTGGCCAAAAACATAGTAGCCAATAACCTAGCTGATCGCTGTGAAGTTCAAGTTGCTTATGTGATCGGCAAGAAAAAACCAATTGCCTACGCCATTAATACTTTTGGTACCCAAAAAAAGAAAGAATCGGTTATTAAAGATTTTGCCAAAAATCTTTTAAGTATGTCAGTTCCTGATATTTTACAAACCTTAGACTTAAGGCAACCAATTTATCAAAAAACAGCTACCTACGGTCATTTTGGCCGACCCGAATTCCCCTGGGAAAAAATAAAAGGTTGAACCTAAGGGTGACTCCTTAACAGGAAACCTGGCTAAAAGCCAAGTTGGGACAGCGAAGCTGGAAGGAGTCTCCCTATTGAATAACAATCCTCCACTACCGGATTTAATTCGACCAAAACAGCTTAAAGATTTTATTGGTCAACCTCACCTAGTTGGTCCCAACAAACCGATTAGGTTAGCAGTCAAAAAAGATCAAGTTCACTCCATGATATTTTGGGGACCTCCGGGTTCAGGCAAGACTACTTTAAGTAAAATTATTGCTTCTGAAACCAAGTCTCAATTTTTTTCTCTTTCAGCCGTATCCTCAGGTAAAGCCGATGTTAAAGAAATTATTAAGAAAGCCAAACTTCCACTTTTAATCCAAAAAACCATTCTTTTCCTAGATGAAATTCACCGCTTTAACAAAGCCCAACAAGATTATTTACTCCCATATGTCGAAGATGGCACCATTGTCTTGATCGGGGCTACCACCGAAAACCCCAGTTTTTCAGTTATCAGCCCTTTACTTTCTCGCTGTCAGGTTTTTATTCTAGAACCTTACAACTATCAAGAAATGACCAAGATTATCAAGCAAGGTCTAAAGTTTTTAAAGTCTAATAATTCGAATTATCAAACTTTATCTATTTCCAAAACCGCCATAAATTTTTTAATCAACTTTGCCGATGGCGATGCCCGTCAGGCCTTAAACTTACTGGAAATCACTGTCAATCTCTATAAAAACATTACCTTAAAAAACCTGAAAACAGCTTTGCAAAGCAAATTTCTTCAATACGATAAAACCGGTGACCAACACTACAACACTATTAGCTCATACTTGAAAAGTATGAGGGCAGGTAATGTTGACGCTTCTCTTTATTACCTTGCCCGTATGGTTGCTTCTGGCGAAGACCCCTTGTTTATTGCCCGTCGCATGGTTGTCTTTGCCAGTGAAGATGTCGCTTCACCAACAGCCTTAGTGGTCGCCAACGCCGTCTTCCAAGCCTGTCAGCAGATTGGCTATCCCGAGTGTCAGGAAAACCTGGCCGCCGGTACGGTTTTTATGTGTCAAGCCAAAAAAGACCGCAGAGCTTATGACGCTTACATGAAAGCTTTGGCTGATGTGAAAAAGTTTGGTAATCTACCTATACCCTTAAATCTTCGTAATGCCCCGACTAAGTTAATGAAAGACCTAAATTATGGTAAAGGCTATGACATGTACCCAGATAAAGATGTTAGCCTCCTTCCCGAAAAGTTAAAAGATAAAAAGTACTATTTACCTAAAGAAAATTAGGATAAAATAAAAATATGACAGACCAATCATTAATATCAGCACCACATAAAAACTTCGAAGAAATTAAAAAGATCGATGAAAACGGAATTGAATATTGGGAAGCTCGTGAATTAATGCCTTTACTTGGTTACTTTAAATGGAGTAACTTTGAAAAAGTTGTGATTAAAAAAGCAAAAATTGCTTGTAGAAAAAGTGATCAAATTCTTAATTATCATTTTGCCGATATCGGCAAAATGATAAAAATTGCAGTTGGAACATCAAGAGAAACTACCAGAAAAATCCAAGATTATAAATTATCCCGCTATGCTTGTTACCTGAACCCCACATCAAACAACTGGAAAAACAAAAAAGAAAGTTACTAAAAAATCATTAAATGCCTAAAATAAAATCTCTCTCAATTTGTGGGTTAGATTGCAGTAAATGTGATGCTTTTATTGCCACACAGAATAATGATAATAAATTGAGGGAAAAAACCGCCAAAGAATGGACAGAAAGATACAGAAAAGGAAATCGTAACCGTCCACCTGTAAAACCAAAGGATATTAACTGTAAAGGCTGTTTATCAGATGGGCCTATTTACTTATATTGTCATCAATGCAAAATTAGAAAATGTGGGTTAGAAAGAGAAATTAAAAATTGTAAAGAGTGTCGGGATTATAAGTGTAACCAGTTAATAGAATTACAAAAACATTTATTCTAGATAACTTTAATCAATTAAACTTAAAGACAAAAAATACCACCAAGGCAAGAGACCAACCGAATTGATATAATACCCCTATCCTTTTATGGTTAAGAATAAAATCAAAAAAATCTGCATAGTCATGTTGGAGTATCAAAACCCCAAGATGACCCTGGAAACACTTGACTCTTTAAAAAAGGTTCTAGTTCCAGTTGGATACACCAATCAGATTATTGTGATCGATAACAGTCCGGTGCCTGACGGAACATTGGAAATTGCCCTTAAAAAAAGAAAATCAATTCAATTGATTATCACTAATCAAAACACTGGTTTTGCTGCCGGCAATAACTTGGGAATAAAAAAAGGTTTAAAGAAAAAATTCGATCTATTTCTACTTATCAATAATGATGTTGAGGTAGATAAATATTTCTTAAAACACCTTTTAAAAGCAGCTAAAAGTGGAGCTGACCTAGTTGTCCCCAAAATTTATTTTGCCAAAGGTTACGAATACCATAAAGATAAATATAAAAAATCAGAGTTAGGTAAAGTTATTTGGTATGCCGGAGGCTATTTTGATTGGAACAATGTTTTTGCCAAACACATTGGTGTTGATGAGGTTGATAAGGGTCAGTATGATAGACCTAAACCAATTGATTTTGCCAATGCCTGCTGTCTTTTGGTAAAAAGAGAAGTTTTTAATACTATTGGCTTATTTGACTCAAAATACTTTCTTTACTTCGAGGACGCTGATTTTTCCTATCGAGCTTTCAAGTATGGTTTTAAAATTTTATATGAACCCAAAAGTTTTATTTACCACAAAAGTTCAACCAGTAGTGGTTCAGGCTCTAAGCTTCACGACTATTACATCACCAGAAACCGGCTTATATTTGGTATGAAATATGCCTCACTGAGAGTCAAATTTGCTCTTATTCGTCAAGCCTTAAAGCAAATAATCAGCGGTCGAGAAGGAGAAAAACAAGCAGTTAAAGATTTTTTTCTCAATCGTTTAGGCAAAGGAACATTAATATGAAATCAGTCTCTTTTGTCATCCCTAACTACAAAAAAACGCCTTTAATTAAACACCTACCTCAAGTCTTAAAAGCTTGTCCCCTGGGAAGTGAGATTATCGTAGTTGATGACTGTTCTCCGGACGACACCACCACTTACTTAAAAAAACACTTTCCTCAAGTAAAAGTCATCAAAAACAAAGTAAATCAAAGATTTGCTCAAAGCTGTAACATTGGTATTAAAGCCACCAAAAATAACTTGGTTGTTTTAATTAACTCGGATGTAGCTCCCAAATCTGATTTTTTAAATCATTTAGTTAAACATTTTACTGACCCAAAAGTGTTTGCCGTGGGTTGCTTGGAAATTCAAACTGTAAATGGTAAAAAAGAAATCTCAGGTAGAAATAAATGTCAATTTAAACGCGGTTTAGTTATTCACTCAAAAGCCAAAATAACTAACTTAAAAAAGTCAACTAAAAATTGTTGGGCTTCAGGTGGTTCAATGATGCTTGATAAAAAGAAATTTCAAAAACTGGGCGGTTTCGATCTTCTTTACAAACCTGCCTACTGGGAAGATATTGATCTTTCTTGGATGGCCAGAGAAAAATACGGCTATAAAATTATATTTGAACCTCGATCTCAAGTTTTTCACAATCATGAAACCACCAACTTAACAGTGTTTGGTAAAAGAGAAATGGAAATCATTTCAGCCAGAAATCAACTTTTATTTACCTGGAAAAATATTCGAGGGCTTAAATTGTTACAGCACTTTCTTTGGTTACCATATCATTTGGTTTTTACCACCGTTCGCAGTCGGGGAGTTTTTTTAAACGCCTTTTTCAAAGCTATAAAAATACAATTACAAAAATAATCATGGATTTATCTATCATAATCATCAACTATCAAACTAAAAAAACTACCTCAAATTGCTTAAAAACAATTAAAACCTCAACTGACAAATTAACCAAAGAAGTTATTGTTGTCGATAATGGTTCTAAGGATGGCTCATTGGAGTACTTAAACAAAAAACATCCATGGGTAAAAATTTATTCTTCAGGTTGTAATCTAGGTTTTGCTCAAGGCAATAACTTTGGTTTTAAAAAGAGTAAGGGTAAGTACATTTGGCTTTTAAATTCAGACACTTTACTCAAAAAAACCACCATTCAACAACTCTATGATTTAGTTTTAGCTAACAACTCCGATATTGCCTCATGTCAACTTTTAAACCCCGACGGTTCAACTCAACCCCAAGGAGGTTTTTTGCCAAACCTCTATCGTTTAATTGTCTGGATGTTATTTATTGATGATCTGCCGACTGTCAGTTGGTTTTTTAAACCTTATCAGCAAAGAAGTCTTGCCTTTTTCAAAAAAGATCAACACCCCGGTTGGTTGGGAGGCACTGCCTTAATGATTAAAAGAGAAATTTATCAAAAATTAAATGGGTTGGATAAAAAGATTTTCATGTATGGCGAAGATGTTGATTTTTGCTTAAGAGCCGCTCAAAATGGCCTTAAACTGGATTATTTTTCTACCCCAAAACTAACTCATCTAGGTCAAGCCTCCGGCTCAAGCAAAGGTGCGATTTTGGGAGAATTTAAAGGTTTAAAGTATCTTTATAAAAAACACTACTCTCCTTGGCAATATTTTATCTTGAAAAAGCTTCTAAAAACCGGCGCTTTTTTAAGAATAGTCATCTTTGGAATTATCTTTAAAGATCAAACCAGAAAAGAAATTTATCAAGAAGCCTTTAAATTGGCTTAATTTAAAATAAAAGGTACAAAATGGATTTATCTATCATCATTGTTAACTACAAAACCAAAGACTTAACCCTACAAACTATTGACTCGGTTTTTAAAGCCGACCACCCACCCGGCAAGTTAGAGGTTTTTCTAATTGATAATGGTTCCAAAGATGATACCCCCCAAGCTGTTAAAAAACGTTTCCCAAAAGTCAAAGTTATTGAACTACCCAAGAATCTTGGTTTTGCCGGCGGCAATAACATAGGTTTAAGAAAAGCCAAAGGCCGTTATCAACTCCTCTTAAACTCCGATACCATTATTAACAAAGACACTTTGGTTAAAATGATTAACTTTATGGACGATAATCCTACGGTTGGGTTATCCACTTGCAGGGTTAATCTCCTTAATAGAGAGTTAGATCCGGCTTCTCATCGAGGTTTTCCCACTCCCTGGGCCAGCCTTACTTACTACCTTGGATTAGAAAAACTATTTCCCAGATCAAAATTATTTGGTCAATATCATCAAGGTTGGAAAAACATAAAAACTACTCACCAAATAGACACTCCGGTTGGGGCCTTCTTCATGTTAAGAAAAAAGACTTTAAATCAAGTTGGTTTGCTTGATGAAGCCTTTTTTATGTACGGTGAAGATATTGACTTAGCCTACCGGATTAAACAGGCTGGATGGAAAATTTACTACACTCCGATCACAAAAATTACCCACATGAAAGGGGCTTCGGGTTTAAATAAAAAAGTTGAAGACAAACTTACCCCGGAAGCTAAGCTTCAGCGTATCAAAACAACCCAAAACTTTTTTGATGCCATGAAGCTTTTTTATAAAAAACACCATAAGAAAAAGTATCTATTTCTTTTTCATTGGTTAGTTTATCTAGGAATTAAC
>JBDRQW010000031.1:0-9746 GCA_043826085.1 Candidatus Beckwithbacteria bacterium
GTTTTTGGCGGAGACGGATGTGGATGTGGTGGTGGCGAGTGTGAGAGAGTTGGTTTCATCCCGGAGTGGAACCCAAATTAATAATAAAAATAAGAGTTCCACTCCGGGATGTAAGTTGGGTTTAGTGATTGTAGATAGCGTTCAGACCATGAATACCGAGGATTTGACGGGAATGGCGGGGAGCGTGGGACAAGTGAGAGAGTGTTCACATCGTTTACTCAAAATGGCTAAAGAGCTTAATGTACCGGTCTTTTTGGTGGGACATGTTACTAAGCAAGGGACTATTGCCGGACCTAAAGTACTGGAACATTTAGTGGATACGGTTTTGTATTTGGAAGGGGATAAAAAGCATGTTTTTAGGATTTTAAGGGCTAATAAAAATAGGTTTGGATCAGTAGATGAGGTGGGGGTTTTCTTGATGAGTGATAAAGGTTTAACTGAGGTGGTTAATCCGAGTGATTTGTTTTTGGAAGAAAGGCAGGTAAAAGTGCCGGGGAGTGTGGTGACGGCAGTAATGGAGGGAACCAGGCCGGTATTGGTGGAAGTGCAGGCTTTGGTAGTGCCGTCACAATTGGCAGTGCCAAGAAGAGTAGGTAATGGATTTAATCCTTTAAGGTTGCAATTATTAACGGCGGTTTTATCTAAAAGAGCAAGATTGCCTTTAGGTAAAATGGATGTATATGTAAATGTGGCCGGAGGTTTGAAATTAAATGAGCCGGCGGCGGATTTGGGAGTGTGTATGGCGATTGCCTCGAGTTTTAAAAATAAACCGGTTAGTTCTAAATTGGCGATTTTTGGAGAAGTGGGGTTACTTGGAGAGGTGCGAAGGGTGTCTTTTAGCGAAAAACGCGTTAGAGAGGCAAAGAAGCTTGGTTACTCGAGAGTAATGGGGCCGGAAAATATAAAGACGGTGGTGGAAGCGATGAGAGAGTTGACAAAGTAATAATTGTATATTATGATAATATACAATGCCTTTATTACAGATTAATAAAATTTTAAGTGAACTTAAAGGGTTTGATTGGAATAAGGGCAATGTTGACAAGAATTTAATAAAACATGAAGTTTCTGTTAAGGAGTGCGAAGAAGCGTTTTTTAATGAACCAATTGTTTTTTTTAAAGACGAAAAACACTCAAAAAAAGAGAAAAGATATGGTATTTTTGGACGAACTAATAGTAATCGAAAACTAACTATTATCTTTACAATTCGAAATAAAAAAATTAGAGTGATCTCAGCTCTAGGTCAAAGTAAAAAAGAAAGGAGAAAATATGATAAAAAAGAAAATTAAACGAATTCCGAGTTTTAAAACTGAAGATAAGGAAAGAGAATTTTGGGCGACTCATGATGCGACTGACTATTTTGATATGTCA
This sequence comes from Candidatus Beckwithbacteria bacterium, assembly GCA_043826085.1. Lineage (GTDB taxonomy): Bacteria > Patescibacteriota > Microgenomatia > UBA1400 > CG1-02-47-37 > CAXBYZ01. The sequence continues at coordinate 1,369 of JBDRQW010000031.1, forward strand.
AAAGCTATAATTAATCCAATTTTTCCTAACCTTAAACCTTCAACTAAGTCGATTTCCTTGAGGTTACCTCAGTTTTTACTCGAGAGTATTAAGCAGATGGCTAATAAAAGGGACGTGCCTTATCAGTCTTTGATGAAAATGTTTTTGTCTGAAAGAGTGGAGAGAGAATATAAGTTATCCACATAGATTAAAAAAGAGGGGATAAGGGTGGTTTTTCTTGAGTATAAGTTTTAATAGGAAATGTTATAAGATAGGTGAAATTTCAAAGTTATTTTCTTATAGGGTTGACAAGTGGGAAAATTTTGATAGAATAAAGGGCATAGTAAGCAATAAATAAAGAGCATTATTATCGCAGTGGGGTACTCGAGTAATAATGCCCTTTATAAAACAATTTACATTGAAATAAAATTTTGTCAAGACCTGCCCCTAGTGACAGGCGACGATCAAGCTTTTTAAGTGAGGGGTGATAAGTTGGGCAGGCCTATCACTCCTCTCTTGAAAGGCTTAATTACAAGGTACGGTACCTTGTAAAAGGTAAGAACCGTTCTTTCCGTTTTTATGAAGAAAATAAAGAAAAATCAGATTTTAGGTGGACTGTTAGCAGTTTTATTGGTAGTGGCGGGTTGGCAATTTTGGCAAGTGAAAAAGCAAGCAAATATTTTGGCGGCTACTGGTTGTCCAGGATTGTCTCAGTCTGCGTGTAATGGTTGTAGTGATGAGAAGTTTTATAAATGTTATTGGAATCGAGATGCTGGAGCTTGTAAAGTGAAATATGATAGATCGTGTGGAGGTAATGAAGTTTATTGGCCTGATAAGATATTAGAATGTAGTTCAAGTTATTCAAACCTAGAATGTAGGCCTAAAAAGGTGGGTGAAAGTTGTAATAATACAGGGGTTTGTACAGCAACCTATCATATTACTGACGCTCTTGAGTATGAAAATGACAAGTTGAAGGTGGTAAAATGTTCTTGTGTTGGAAGTGAAGATCCAAACCCTTCACCTACACCAAGCCCAAGTCCATCACCAAGTCCATCTCCAAGTCCAAGCCCAAGCCCAAGCCCTTCACCAAGTCCATCACCAAGCCCTTCACCTTCTCCGTCAGTTAGTCCTTCTCCGAGCCCATCTCCGTCTCCAAGTCCTTCAGTTAGCCCATCTCCGTCACCAAGCCCATCGGTTAGTCCATCTCCAAGCCCTGAGCCAGATAAAGCTTTGTTTGTAATTCGAAAATACAAAGATGATGATAAAGATGGTGTTTGGGACAGCAATGAAGGCAGTACAGGTCAAGCTTGGCAATTTCAATATAAATTAAATGACGGTAATTGGCAGGATTATTGGACTAATGATAGTTCTGGCTGGGGGGGTTGGATTACTGTTAATGATGATACTAAGGTAGAGGTTAAAGAAATTGAGAAGTCTGATTGGGTAAATACGACCGGGTTAGTTAAAATTGAATACTTGGATGAAGGAAGAAGTTATTACTTTGATTTTGGAAATTATCCAAAACCGGGGGTAGTAGTGACTGTGCCACCGGTTCAGGCACCTGAAGCTGGTGGAGGTTTTGCTTTTTGGCCGGTAGCAGTGGTGATATTCGGAGTAGCTTTGCAGATATTGGCTGTGTTACTTTAAGGTATGTTGCCAAGTTCGGGAGTGATTTATCAGCGTCCAAGAAGGCGTGATAAAGTTAAAAAAAGTTTATCTGTGTGGGGAAAAGGTTTGATTTTAGGTTCTTTGATGGTGATTATTACCACCGGAATCTTGCCTTTAATTATTGGTAAAGAAGAAGCAAGGCAGAAATTAAAGGAATTAAAATTAAGCCAAATTACTTTTTCTGATTTATTGCGGATTAATGCCGATGAACAAACTAAAGTGACACCGGCCACTTATTTTACAATTGACATTCCAAAAATTAAAGCCAAATCTCAAGTTCAAGTTAATGTAAATGCAGGTAATAAAAAAGAATATGAAAAAGCTTTAAAAGAGGGGATTGCGCATGTTAGGGGGACGATGCTACCGGGTATGGGTGGAGGGGTGACTTTGTTTGCTCATTCAACGGATTTGTTAGCTAATGTGGGGCGGTATAATGCGGTGTTTTATAAATTGGATGAATTAGTGGTTGGTGATGAAGTGGTGGTTTGGTTTTTGGGGGAAAAGTATGAGTATCGGGTAGTGGGGAGTTTTGTGACCGAGGCTAGTAATGTGGAGGTGTTTAAGCAGAGTAAAGATGAAGAAAAATTGTTTTTGGTGACTTGTACGCCAAGGGGGACGACTAAAAAAAGGTTGGTGGTCGAGGCGGAGTTGAGGTAAATTGTTCACATACTGGTTCCGAACCAGCATGTGGATTTTGCTTGACAGGGAGATAGTTTATATTAATCCTTGACTTTCTTATATAATCTTATATAATTGAAGTATAAGATTATGAAGAACAATTTTGATAAAAGACTAGACAATTTGCCGGTTTCAATTTGGCAAAAAGTGGCTCAAATTGATGAGCTTAAAGGTCAATGGGTTGCAGGAGTAAAGCTTGGTCCGCGGGTGTTGGGTCGGTTGAAGAAATCAGTTTTGGTAACTTCAACCGGGGCTTCGACTCGAATTGAGGGCTCTAAATTAAGTGACGAAGAGGTGGAAAAAGTAATGAGGGGGATTTTGATAAAGAAATTCTCTGATCGGGATAAACAGGAGATTCAAGGTTACTATGAGTTATTAGCTAATGTTTTTGAAAGTTTTGGCAGCTTGAAACTAACAGAAAACTTGATAAAACATTTTCATCAGGAGTTATTAAAATATGTAGATAAAGATCAGAGGCATCGGGGAGAGTATAAAAAACAGGAAAATAAAGTGTTGATGATTAATAAAGCCGGGGAGTCTGCCGGAGTTTTGTTTGAGACTAGCAGTGTTTTGTTAACACCAAAAGAAATGCTGGATTTGGTTTGGTGGACCGGGGAAGCTTTTAGAAAAGAAATTTATCATCCATTGTTGTTGGTAGGTAATTTTGTAGCTTCGTTTTTAAAAATTCATCCTTTTACTGACGGGAATGGCCGTTTGTCAAGAATTTTAACTAATTTGTTAATGCTTAAATCGGGCTATGATTATATGCCCTATATTTCACACGAGAAGTTGATTGAAGATCAAAAGATAGATTATTACTTGGCTTTAAGGCAGAGTCAGAAAACTTTTGGAACTAAAAAAGAGAGCTTGGAAGCTTGGCTTGAGTTTTTTTTGGAAATAGTTTATCAACAAACTCAATTGGCTTTGGAGTTATTAAGCGGGGAAAATATGGAGAAATTATTGTCTTTAACTCAGCTTAAGGTTTGGGAGTATATTCAGGAAAAAGGTGAGGTAACTCCAAGGGAGTTAGCAGGGAAATTGGGGATTGTTCGAGCGACGGTTAATCAAGTTTTGAGTAAGTTGATAAGATTGAAAAAGATTGAGCGGTTGGGTTTGGGCAGGGGGACTTATTATCGAGAGGCATAAATTACACACATCTGATGTGTGTTTTGCTTGACAGGGGATGGAATAACGGTTATATTAGAATTATATTCCGCTTTTGAGCGAGGAAACCCCGTTTTTTTAGATAATGTGAGTAATAAATTTTTGTATTAATTTCCCTTATATTGATGAAAAGGTTACGAACTCGAATATTGAGAAGGTTACGAACTCGAACTTCTTAAAGTTCGTAACCTAGAGAACATAATAGAAAGGCATGTATGGCAGTAAAAAAAATAGATCCTTCAGTTGAGGACTTTGTTGGTGGAGGAAAACCAAAAGCTCCAGTGGCACCAAAGGCTCCGGTAGTAACAAATAGGCCGATAATGACTAATCGGCCTGCTTATAGAAAGTCGGTGCGTTATAATTATAATAATAGAAGACCGGTGATAGCTAGGCCAGTCTCGAGGGGATCGAGCCTGGGCAGGCCGGGTTTTAATGGCATGGTGGATAATCGGGTAATTCCCGATGCCAATGTGCCAACCGAAGAAGTTTCCGGCATGTTGGAGGTAACCGGAGATAATCATGGAATTTTAAGGGAAGGATTTACCGAGTCCAGTAAAGATGCCTATATTTCTTCTTCTCAAATTCGAAGATTTAATCTTCGTTCCGGTGATTTAGTGACCGGTCCGGCCAGAAAACCAAAAGACAATGAGCGTTTTTGGGGATTACTTAAAGTCGAGAAGGTAAATGGAGTTGAGTTTGAGGATGGTCAAGTTCGACCTTTGTTTGATAAATTGACTCCCATATTTCCCGATGAAATATTAAAACTTGAAACAGAAAAAGACATTTTAGCAACCAGATTGGTTGATTTAGTGGCTCCGATTGGTAAAGGCCAAAGGGGTTTGATTGTGTCACCGCCAAAAGCCGGTAAGACTTCATTTTTAAAAGATATTGCCACCGGAATTACCGCTAATGATCCCAAAGTTCATTTGATGGCGGTGCTGGTAGGTGAGCGACCGGAAGAAGTGACAGATATTAAGAGGCATATTAAAGGTGAAGTGGCTGCTTCGAATTTTGATGACTCGGCACAAATTCAGATTAAAGTGGCCGAAATAGCTTTGGAGCGAGCCAAGAGAATGGTAGAGATGGGTAAAGATGTGGTGATTTTACTGGACTCGATTACCAGGTTGGCTCGAGCTTATAACTTGGCCATGCCAACTTCGGGTCGAACTTTGTCCGGTGGATTTGATCCGGCGGCTTTGTTTCCGCCCAAGAAGTTTTTTGGAGCGGCCAGGAATTTTGAATCTTTTGAAATCAATGGCAAGAAAGTAAAGGGTTCTTTGACAATTATTGGAACGGCTTTAGTGGAGACCGGTTCGAGGATGGACGAGTTGATTTACGAAGAGTTTAAAGGGACCGGTAATATGGAAATTCATTTGTCTCGGAGGTTAGCCGAGCGAAGAGTTTATCCGGCCATTGATATTCAACGCTCCAGTACCAGACAAGAACAGTTGTTGTTTTCAAAAAATGAATACGCCAAGATTGTGACCATGCGAAGAATGGTGGATATCTTGGGTGACGATGAGGCCACCGAAGTCATGCTTGATCGATTAGGCAAAACCAAGGATAATAAGGCGTTTTTGGCTAAATTGGGGAAAGGGTAGATTTGACAGGGTCTGACCCTGTCAAGTGGGTTTGACAAAGTGGGTGGGTTATAGTATAAATACACGCAGTTAAGTGCGTGTATTTATACAAATTTATATAGTTATGATACAAAGGAAAATTTTTAAAAAGGTATTGAGTCGGATGGATCCTGGTAAAGTGGTGGTTATATATGGTCCGAGGAGAGTAGGTAAAACCACTTTATTAAATCAATTAAGCAAAGAATTAAATTCGGATTATTTAATGGTAAATGGTCAGGAAAGACGAGTCAAAAGATGGCTGGGATCACAAGACTCTTTGATAATGAGAAATTATTTAAAAGACAAAAAAATCTTATTGGTTGATGAAGCCCAGTACGTTGATCAAATTGGCTTGAACTTGAAGATTTTAGTAGATATGATGCCGGAAATAAAAGTGGTGGCTACCGGTTCAAGTTCGTTTGAGTTGGCTAATCAGGTGGGTGAGCCATTGGTGGGTCGAAAATGGCAGTTTATTCTTTATCCCTTGGCTCAGCTAGAGTTGAGTTTGACGGAAGATCAAATGCAGGTGGAATCTAATTTGGAATCAAGATTGATATTTGGCAGTTATCCGGAAGTGGTTTTAACTGATTCTTATGAAAGAAAGAAGGATATTCTTGACTCAATTGTGGATGGGTATATTTTGAAGGATTTATTGGTTTTGGAAAATCTTAAAAAGGAGTATAAACTAATACCTTTGTTAAAATTATTAGCCTTTCAAATTGGCAAGGAGGTGTCTTTATCAGAATTATCCAACAATTTAAATATGAGTTTTCATACGGTGGAAAGATATTTGTATTTGTTGGAAAAAGTCTTTGTAATTATGAGAGTGGGAGGTTTTAGTAGGAATTTAAGGAAAGAAGTCAATAAAAATTCCAGATATTATTTTTATGATAATGGAATAAGAAATGCGGTGATTGAAAACTTTAATGATTTGAGTTTGAGAAACGATGTTGGACAATTATGGGAGAACTATTTGTTCATGGAAAGGCTGAAAAAAAGAGCTTATATTGGCCCGAGAGCTTATTGTTATTTTTGGCGGACTTATGATAAAAAGGAGATTGATTTAATTGAAGAAAGAGAAGGCAAACTTTTTGGTTATGAATTTAAATGGAGCGAGAGAAAGAAAACCAAGCCACCTAAAGATTGGCTAAAAACTTATGATAATGCCAGTTATAAAGTTATTAATAGAGAAAACTATTCGGAGTTTATTACTTAGCCTGCAAGGTACCCCTCCAAAGGCGGGCAGGCGTACCTTGTAATTGATATTTATGGATATTTGTGGATATAATATGGATATATGGTTAAGCAGAGTTTATTAAAAAAAATTGATGAGTTGAAGACGGAACTGGATAAACTTAGACCGTTGAAAGTCAAAAAATTAAGGGCGATTCAAGAGAGTTTGAGAGTAGAGTGGATTTATAATTCGAATGCGATTGAGGGTAATTCACTGAGTTTGGGCGAAACGGCTTTTTATTTGAAAGAAGGCTTGACAACCGAAGGTAGGCCACTTAAAGACTTTTTGGAAGTTAGAAATCATCAGGAGGCGATATTGGCTTTAGAAGATTTTTTGAAAAGTCGACGAGGGTTGAGTCAGAGTTTTATTAAAGAACTGCATGCGGTTTTATTGAGAGGGATTGAGTATATTTGGGTCAAGGGGGCGGGGGGTAAGTTGATTAAAAAGAAAGTCTTGGTTGGTAAGTATAAAGTTCAGCCAAACCATGTCTTGACTTTGTCCGGTAAGATTCATTATTATACTGATCCGATTAAGGTACAAATGAAGATGGATCAGTTGATGGAGTGGTATAGTCGTAATGATAAAAAAATATCGGCAGTTGATTTGGCGGCAAGATTTCATTACCGGTTGGTAAAGATTCATCCATTTGATGATGGCAATGGCAGATTGGCGAGAATTTTAATGAATTTGATTTTGATTAAAGCGGGATTTTTGCCGGCGGTAATTAAGAATAAAGAAAGAAGGGGTTATCTTAGGGTCTTAGAATGGGCGGATAAAGGTAAGTTGGAAATGTTTGTGGATTTTGTGGCGAAGCAGTTAATTCAAACAATGGATGGGGTTTTGAGGATTTTGAAGGGAGAGGCTGAGGTGGTTGAGCCTGAAGTGATTTTAACGGCTTTGGATCGAAGAGAGATGATTTTAAAGAAATTGGAGAGGGGACAGAAGTATGGCTTGGCTGATGTTTTAAGATTGGTAATGGTAAAGCGACCGACTTTGAAAAAAGATTTGAGGATATTGGTGGAGGAAAAGAAGTTGAAGTGTTTTGGTAATGGCAAAGCAACGAGGTATAGATTAAAATAATTATATTCATGAAAAATAAAAAGAGGCAAGCAAGAAGGAGTGCGCAATGGTTTTTGGGAATTTTTAGTGGCTTGTTTTTAGTGATTTTTGTTTTATCAGTAGGATTTTTTTCAGTCAAGACTTATTTGGTGAGTATGAATCGAGAAGAGGTGATGATTGCCCAAATAACTAGCGGGTCTAATCCGACTACTTTAAGTAACTTGCCATTGAATGGGAGGTTGAAGGTTTATTATTTTGGGGGAATTGTTCCATCGATTCAAGCCGTGTTTGGACATAATGGAAAACAATATATTGTTTTAGTAAATTCAGGATCAGAAGTAATGACCGAGTTTGAAGTTCAAGCGGGTGATACGGTGACTTTGACTATTAAAACTCATCAGGGAAAAGAATACCATGACTGGGTTAGTGTGGAAGATTCGAGATGCAATGGCGGATTTAAACAAGAAATGCAAGAGATTAAGAATAGTGAAAATGTAGTTGTATCTCAGTGCTGGGATGATGATGGAGAGCATGAAGATGGTTGGAATGACATAATGCTGGCGGTAACCCAAGTACCTAGTTTAAGTCCAAGTCCTTCGCCGTCGCCCGTGGCTATTCCGGATTGCACAAACTTAACAACCAATGCGGATTTAAATAATTTGCAAGTGGGAACAGAATATTCTTTCCAATTAACAGCCGGAGGTACAGCTCCAATTACCGATGTAGAAATGTCTGTTTATGATGGTATTAGTTGTTCAAGTTATCTTCTTAAACCATATGTTCAACAAGCTGTTTCCGGTCCGGGAATTTACACAATTAAATGGACTCCTACTCAAACAGGTTCGTTTATAGCTTATGGTAGAGTTTGGAACAATGGTTTTGCCGAGTGTAAGGCTGACTGTGTTGATGGTCCACCACGATACTTATGCGCTAATGCCCCACTGTGTAAATTAACAGGCACGGTTAAAACAGCGCCA
>JBDRQW010000032.1:0-2801 GCA_043826085.1 Candidatus Beckwithbacteria bacterium
TTTAATGGTGGGGACGGTGGGGGGAGGGACTCATTTGGCAACTCAGAAAGAAGCTTTAGAAATTATGGGTTTGGGAGGTAAAAAAGGTGATGCGATTAAGTTGGCGGAAGTAATTGGGGGAGCGGTGTTGGCGGGGGAACTGTCTTTGACGGCGGCTTTAGCTAGTAAGGATTTGGCAAGGGCACATCAGAAATTGGGAAGGGGAAAATGATTAATTCGAAGAAATTTACTAAAGTGGGAGTGGTTGGATTTGGGGGGTATATCCCAAAGAAAAGAATTAAGGTGGAGGAGATTGCCAAGTTAAATAGCAAAGATGGTGAGAAAGTAGCTTTAAGTTTGGGAGTATCACAAAAATCGGTGGCGGATAGAGATGAAGATGCGGTGAGTTTGGCGGTGGAGGCGGGTCAAATAGCTTTGGCTAGAGCGGGAATTAAGGCTAATAAATTGGGAGCAATATTGGTTGGAAGCGAGAGTCATCCTTATGTGGTAAAACCATCGGGAACGATAGTGGCTGATATCTTGGGGGTGGGGTCTGATTATTTTTGTGCTGATTTGGAATTTGCTTGTAAGGCTGGGACAACCGGAATAATAATGATTGCCAGTATGATAGAAGCCGGTTTAATTGAATCTGGTTTGGCGATTGGGACTGATGTAGCTCAAAGTAAACCAGGTGATGTGTTGGAATATACGGCCGGAGCCGGAGCCGGAGCAATAATTTTAGGAAGCAGAAAATATAAATGGTACGCAAGCTTAGAAAATGTCAGTAGTTATAATTCTGATACAGCGGATTTTTGGAGAAGAGAAGGGGAAAAGTATCCGGAACATGCCGGCAGATTTACAGGCGAGCCGGGGTATTTTAAACATGTAATAAAAGGAATTCAAAGATTTTTAGAAAAAAATCAACAGAAAATAAGTAGTTTTGATCATGTAGTTTTACATATGCCAAATGGCAAGTTTCCTAAAAGGGTGGCTAAACGATTGAGGGTTTCCAGTAAACAATTAGAGCAAGGATTTTTGGTTGAAGAGATTGGAAATCCATACAGTGCATCAAGTATGCTTGGTTTGGTGAGAGTGTTTGAGAAAGCTAGAAAGGGCGAAAACATACTGCTTTGTAGTTATGGAAGCGGGGCTGGAAGTGATAGTTTCAGTTTTAAAGTTAGCAAAAAAATTAGAAAAAATACTGAAAATAAAGGGGTTGATATAGACAGTCAATTAAAAGATGTTGAGTATATTAGTTATACGGATTATTTAAAAAATTTGAAAGTAATATGATAGTAGTTTCCGGTGGATATCAAACAAAATTTGGGGAGTTGTGGGATAAGTCCTTGGTGGATTTAATTAAGGAAGCTGGCGAGGGAGCGATTAAGGATGCCAAAATACAAAAGAGCAAAATAGATTTAGTAATTGTTGGGAATAAACTGGCAGGTAAAATCGATGGTCAGGAACATTTGGGAAGTTTGGCTGTGGATTGTTTGAATATTCAAGCATCGGGAATGAGGGTGGAGGCGGCTTGTGCGTCGGGTGGACTAGCGGTTCATCAAGCGGTTTTGGCAATTAAAGCAAAACAAGCTAAAACTGTGTTGGTAATTGGAGTAGAGAAAATGACGGATAAAAGCAATGGAGAAATTTCTCAAGCTTTAATGGCGGCGGCAAGCGAAGAGGAAAGAAGGGTTGGTTTATCTTTTGCGGGGCTTTATGCTTTAATGGCAAAAGCTTATATGGAAAAATATAGGGCAATAAAAAAAGATTTGGCTAGAGTGGCGGTGAAAAATCATAAAAATGCTTGTTTAAATAAGAAGGCTCATTTTCAAAGAGAAATTACCATAGAAACAGTGCTTGGGGCCAGCATGGTAGCCGAGCCGTTGGGTTTGTTTGATTGTTCGCCGATTAGTGATGGGGCGGCAGCAGTAGTGATTAGTGAGGGAGATAGTGGGGTTGAAGTGGTCGCAAGCGAGATGGCTTGTGATAGTTTGGGGCTTTCTGATCGGGAATCTTTAACAGAACTTAAAGCAACTCAAATAGCTTGCCAAAAAGCTTATTTAACTTCAGGGAGTCTCCCTGAAGGTGTTGATTTGGCGGAGGTTCATGATTGTTTTACTATTGCTGAAGTTTTGGCGTTGGAAGATTTGGGATTTTGTAAAAAAGGTGAGGGATTTAAAGGGGTAAAGATACCGATTAATACTTCCGGAGGATTGAAGGCTTGTGGGCATCCGGTGGGGGCAACCGGAGTTAAGCAAATAGTTGAGATTTATAAACAGTTGAGTGGGCAAGCCGGTGTAAGGCAGGTAAAAAATGCCAGGGTAGGCTTGACACATAATATTGGGGGAACGGGTGGGACTGCGGTGGTTCATATATTAAGGAGGGTGGGGAAATGAAATCATCAGTAAAAATCTGGCGAGAGAAAGAAGAGAGATATAAGTATCTTGGTGAGATTGGGAGGGTGGTGAGTTTTACAAAAATTCATGAAGCTCCGAAAGGTTTTAAGGGTCCGTATACGATAGTGATGGTGGAAGTAGGGGAAAAAAGAGTGGTGGGGCAATTGGTAGCTGATCAAATTAAAATTGGGCAGAAAGTGGTGGGGGTTTTAAGAAGACTCAGAGAACCAAACCCAAAAGAAGTGATTGAGTATGGAGTTAAATGGAAAAAACTGTAGTTTCGGTACCGGGGAAAATTATTTTAGCGGGGGAGCACGCTGTGGTTTATGGTTATCCGGCAGTAGTAGCCAGTATTGATAAGAGGTTAAGGGTGGAGTTAAAGATGGGTGGGAATAAACAGATTATTTTAAGTAAAGAGAAAGATTT
>JBDRQW010000033.1:0-11535 GCA_043826085.1 Candidatus Beckwithbacteria bacterium
CTTCATTCTGGTGGCCAAATCAGAAGTTATAATTTACTTAAAAATTTGAGTCAAAATCACCAAATTACCCTCTTTAGCTTTATTCGCTCTAAAAGCGAAACCAAACACATAAAAGAGCTAAAAAAATTCTGTCATAAAGTTAAAGTCTTTAGAAGAAGAAAAGCCTGGGATCCAAGAAACATAATTTTGTCCGGACTAACTCCTTATCCATTCCTGGTGTCCATTTACTTTTCAAAAGATGTTAAAACAGCTATTCTTAAAGAACTTCAAACTTCTGATTATGACCTGATTCACGCCGAAACTTTTTATGTCATGCCCAACTTACCAAGCTCGGTTAAATTACCTACTTTATTGGTTGAACAAACCATCGAGTACGCTGTTTATCAACGTTATGTCAAAGACTTTAAACTTTTTTTCTTAAAGCCTTTGCTTTACTTTGACGTTTTTAAAATTAAGTTTTGGGAAAAATACTACTGGAATAAGGCCACCCGCTTAATTGCCATGTCTGCTTCAGATAAAGCCATTATGCAACGCTCGGTTAAAGGCAGAAAAGTTAACGTGGTTGCTAACGGCGTAGACATCGATCATTTTTCGGCCAAATGCCGATCGTCCTCTGGACGAAATCTTCGAAAACCCAAAAACCCCACCGTTCTATTCGTGGGTAACTTCAAGTGGTTACCCAATAAAGATGCCGCTAAGTTTTTGGTAGGAAAAATCTGGCCAATTATTAAAAAGAAATTACCCAATGCCAAACTTTGGATAGTCGGTAGAAATCCCACCAAAGACATCTTAAAGTTACAGGTAGATAAAAGCATTTTGGTTACTGGAAACTTAGAAGATATTAGAACTGCTTTTAAAACCTCCTCTGTCTTACTGGCCCCTATCAGAAACGGACGAGGAACCAAGTACAAAGTCTTAGAGGCTATGGCTAGTCAAACTCCCGTGGTCACCACTAAGCTTGGTATCGAGGGGGTTGAGGCCCAAGGCTCAGTTTTGGTGGCAGAAGAAGCTCAGGGTTTAGCTGAAAAAACCATTAAAGTTCTACTCAATAAAAAACTAGCCCAAACTTTATCAAACAAAGCCAAAAAAATCGTTGACTCAAAGTACAACTGGAAAGCCATCTCAAAACAACTAGACAATATTTACCTAGAACTTGGAGGGGCATAATATTATGAAAACAAAACAAATAGTAATTGATGCCAGATTTTGGGGACCATCCCACACCGGCCTTGGTCGCTACACCAAATCTCTGGTCACCGCCCTTAAATCACTCAAGGTTCGTAACCTTGAGTTTACTTTGTTGGTAAATAAAAAAACAAAAACAAACTTTAAAACCATTTTAGTCAAGGCCAAACCCTACTCAGTTAGTGAGCAGTTTGAAATCAGCCAAGTTTTAACAAAAGCCAATCCGGATTTAGTTCACTTTCTTCACTTTAACGTCCCTTTACTTTATAAAAAACCATTTGTAGTCACTATTCACGATTTAATCAAACACCACTCATCAGGCTTAAGCACTACCACTAAATCAATCTTTACTTACCCAATAAAAAGGCTTGGTTATTTTACCACCGTTAAGCACGCAGTCATCAACTCAAAAGCTATCATTGCTCCCTCAAATTGGGTTAAAAACGACATCTTAAATCACTATAAAATTAATCCCAAAAAAATCACCACTATCTACGAAGCGGCTGACAGCCAGCACTTTAAATATTCAAAGTCAGATCTTATCCCTCCCGATTACCCCTATCTCATCTATATTGGTAATGCCTATCCCCATAAAAATCTACCAGTCTTGATAAAAGCTGTCAGTCAAACTAACTTAAAATTATTAATAGTTACCGGTAGAGATATTTTTTACCACCGCTTAAGAGACCAAATTAGAAAACAAAAAGCTCAAAACTTTATTAAGATTAAAGGCTTCACTAGTGACCAAGACTTAAAGGTTCTCCTAAAACACTCACTGGCTTTTATTACCACTTCTCTCCTTGAGGGTTTTGGTCTACCGGGCCTTGAAGCTATGGCTTCAGAAACTCTGGTTCTAGCTTCAAAGAGAGCCTCCATGCCGGAAGTCTACGGCCAGCACGCTATCTTTTTTAATCCCGAAACAGAAAAAGATATCATCAAAAAAATTAACTACGTTACCAAGCTAAAATCTTCAACTAGAGCTCAATTAATCAAAAAAGCCAAAACCCACGCCGCCACTTACTCTTGGGAAAAAACTGCCAGAAAAACTATAAAAATCTATGAAAATTGCCTTAGTCTACGATAGAGTAAATAAATTTGGCGGAGCCGAAAGAGTCCTTCAGGCTCTTCACCGGATGTTCCCCAAAGCTCCTCTCTACACCACTGTCTACAATAGGGAGTCAGCCCTCTGGGCCAAAAACTTAGATATCCGACCTTCATTCTTAAATAAATTTCCCTTAGCCAAAACCCACCATGAGATTTTTCCCTTACTCACCACCATAGCTTTTGAATCATTTGACTTTAGCGACTTTGACCTAGTTATCTCAGTTACCAGCACCGACGCCAAGGCCATCATCACTCGCCCAAGCACCCTTCATATTTGCTACTGTCTCACCCCCACCAGATATTTATGGTCTCATCATTGTCAGTATCAAAACTCTCCCGGCCTAGGAGCTTGGTCGATGCTATCAAGGTTGGTCATTGCCATTGCCAAGCCATACCTAAGAAAGCTGGATTTAATTACTTCCACTCGTCCGGATAAATACCTGGCCATCTCCACCGAAGTTAAAGATAGAATTAAAAAATACTATCAAAAAGATTCAGAAATAATTTTTCCACCAGTTGATACAAGTAAATTTTTCTACAGTAAACCCAAAGACTACTTCTTACTTGTTTCCCGATTAGTGACGTATAAAAACATCGATTTAGCCATTAAAGCCTTCAATAAACTAAATAAAAAACTGGTTATCATCGGTACCGGTAGGGAATTAAAAAATCTAAAACAACTTGCCAACTCAAACATTTCTTTCAAAGGTAAAGTTAGTGATCAAGAATTAGCCATTCTGTATAGTCGCTGTCAAGCTCTAATCATGCCTCAAGAAGAAGACTTCGGTTTGGTAAGTGTAGAAGCCCAAAGTTCCGGAAAACCTGTCATTGCTTTAAATAAAGGTGGAGCCAAAGATACTATTATAAACACCAAGACTGGCATTTTATTTAAAGAAGCTAAGGTTGACAGTCTTATCAAAGCTGTGAAACAATTTAACACATTAACTTGGAACCATTCATTTATTCAAAAAAGCGCTAAAAAATTTGACACCAAAGTGTTTCAAAATAATTTTAAAAAATTCGTGGAGGCCCAATGGAAAATAAAAAATCAATAAAAGTCTTAATCATGTGTGGCGGCAAAGGTACCAGAATGTGGCCTATCTCAAACATGTCTCACCCAAAACAGTTTGAAGCTTTGCTTGGCAATACATCAATGTTTCGTCAAACCATCGATAGAGCCTTAAAAGGCTTTAAACCGGAAGATATCTATATCGCTACCAGCGACAAATTTGGCAAGTACCTAAAAGTTCAAGCACCGGAAGTTCCTCAGAATAACTTTATCTTAGAGCCGGCCATGCGAGATAACTTAGGCGCTATTGGCTTAGCCACTGCGGTGATTAACAAGCGTCACCCAGATGCAGTCATGACCATTCTTTGGGGAGCAGATCATGTAGTTCAAAAACAAGATAAATTTTTGAGCGCCATCAAGCACGCCGCAGATTTAGCTTTAGAAAATGACGTCATTGTTCACGTTGACACTCCTCCAACTTATCCATCAGTTCACAACGGCTGGATAGAGGTTGGTAAGCATTTAAAAACAGTCAATGGTCACAAAGTTTACGAGTTTATCAAGCAAATTGAAAAACCAAATATAGATATAGCCAAAAAGTTATTTAAATCAAAAAAATACCTAATTCACGTCGGTTACATGGCTACCAAGCCATCCTTATTACTTGATCTTTATAAAAAATATGCCAAAAAGACTTACGATAACTTACAAAAAATAGTTCCACATATAGACACTCCAAAATTTCAAAAAGTCCTAGAAGAGTACTATCCAAAATTCGAAAAACAGTCTGTTGACTTTGGCTTATTTGAAAAACTACCACCAAAAAGCCAGTGGGAACTTCCGGTTGACATGGGCTGGATAGATGTTGGCACCTGGGGACTTTTATATCACGGACTAGATAAAGATAAAGACGGCAATGTAGTTATGGGTAAAGCCAAACTAATCGACACCAAGAACTCACTAATCATCAGTAAGGATGAAGGCATAATTGGAACCATTGCCCTTGATGGTATGATCGTAGTAGATACTAACGAAGGCTTGCTGGTTTGCCCGCTTGATCAAGCCTCAAAAGTTAAGCAACTATATCAGGCACTGTACGACAAATAAATCTATGCACCAAGCCCTAAAACGAATTATGGACATTGTCATTGCTATTATTTTGACAATTATCTTCTCACCAATTTTTATCATCATCCCTATCTTAATTTGGCTGGAATCCGGTCCACCGGTTTTATACAGTCATAAACGTATTGGTAAAGATCAAAAAACATTTTGGCTTTACAAATTTAGAACCATGATTAAAGATGCTGACGATGTCCTGTATAAACAAGACAAAAAACTATTAAAAAAATTCATAAAAGATGATTGGAAACTCGAAAATGACCCAAGAATCACCAAGCTTGGTAGAATGCTAAGAAACTTAACCATCGATGAATTCCCTCAGCTATACAACGTTTTTAGGGGGGAAATGAGCATTGTTGGCCCCAGAGCCTACATTCCAAGAGAAATAAAAGCCCAGACCGAAAGATACCAACAAACTAAGACTTGGATGAAAACAATTTTTAGCGTCAAACCCGGCATCACCGGTCCGTGGCAAACTTCAGGTAGAAACATTATTTCATTTGACAAAAGAACCAAAATGGATCTTAATTATGCCAAGCACAACAATATTTTGTGGGATATTTTTATTATCTTAAAAACCCCGCAAGCAATGCTATCAAAATGGTAAAAATAAAGATAAATAAAAATAAGGGTTCCGAACTCTCAGATGTTAAAAAGTTCGGAACCTTGGTATTTATTGGTATTGTTGCCTTTTTTCTCCTAATCTTCATATACTCACTAATAATTGGTTTAACTCTAAAAGCGCCGGGAACTAAGCTAATTACTAACTTAAAAGACAGTCTTACCGCCGTCCAAAACAAAGACTTAAAACTAGCCGAGGAAAATTTAATTTTAGCTCACGATAATTTGGGAGTGGTTAACAAAAAATTTAAATTAGTATCGTGGATTAGTTACCTTCCATTTTTGGGAGGTTACGTCAAAGATGCCGATCATGGTTTAACTGCAACCGGTTACGGTCTAGACACGGCAGATATCTTACTTAAGGCTCTAGCCCCCTACGCTGACGTCATGGGTTTTACGGGCACAGAAGCGATGGAGGGAGTTGAGTCCGCCGAAGATAAAATTATATTTATTCTAGATACTCTGGATAAAATCTCTCCTCAACTAGAAGAAGTAACCCAAAAGGCAGCTTTAATAGAAGCAGAAATTAGTCAAATCAATCCCAAGCGCTATCCAAAAACATTCAAGGGTGTTGAAGTTAGGGGTCAACTAACTATTATTCAAGACAGCTTGGTTAGTAGTAAAGAAGCCCTAGCCAACATAAAGCCCTTGCTTAAACTCATTCCTCAACTTCTCGGTCAACCAGACCCCAAAAACTACTTACTTGTTTTTCAAAACGATGCCGAGATTAGACCCAGCGGGGGTTTCTTAACCGCCGTGGCTATTTTGCGAGCCCACAAGGGCAAAATTACTCCGCTACTCACTAAAGATATTTATGAACTAGACGCTTTATTTGGCAATAGAGAACCCGCTCCAGACCCTATTAAAAAATACTTACCCTTAGTTTATAGCTGGCACTTAAGAGACATGAACTTATCACCGGACTTTAAAGTTTCTATGGATCAATTCTTGCCAAACTATAAATCAGTCGCCAGTAACTCAGATTTTGATGGCGTTATCGCCATGGACACCCAAATAGTAGTTGACATGCTCAGGGTACTTGGAAAAGTCGGAGTCGCCAATTGGGGTGAGTATCACGCTGAAATTGTCCCGGAGTGTAACTGTCCTCAAGTGGTTTACAAAATGGAGGACTACGCCACTAGGCCAACCTACTACATAAAAGAAAATAGAAAAGGCATGATTGGGCCTTTGATGCACTCAATTTTACTAAACGCCATGAACTCTCCCAAGAAACTCTGGCCTCAATTTATCGAGATTGGCTTAAAAAATATAAAAGCCAAACACTTAATGTTTTACTTTCCGGACAATGAAGACATGCAAACAGTAACTGAATCTTTTAATGCCAGTGGCCGAATCGTGGACTTTAATGGTGATTACTTCCACCTAAACGACACCAACTTTGCCGGAGCTAAATCAAATCTTTATGTTAACCAAGCGGTCGATCAAGAAATAGAAACTGACAACGACGGTACTATTACTAAAACCGTTACTATCACCTACACTAATCCGGAACCTCAAGATGACTGTAACTTAGAGACTGGGGGACTATGCCTAAATGGCCTGCTTCGCGACTGGGTTAGGATTTACGTGCCCGAGGGTTCCAAGTTGATCGAAATTTTAGGTTCTGATATTGAACCTACTACCTCAAAAGATCTTGGCAAAACTGTCTTCGAGGCTTTTATTGAACTTCGACCAGAGTCAAGAACCAAGTTAATCGTTAAGTACCAGCTTCCCTTTAAATTTGACTCAAATAATCCATACAATCTCTTAATTCAAAAACAACCGGGCTCCAAAAATCATGACTATACCATAACCTTTGGCAACACTCACCAAGAATTTATCCTAGACAGTGATCGTGAATTGTTATTATAGTCTCAAACCACATTCCTCTCCGGAGTGGCACTTGATGACTCTCCGGAGTGGAACAAAATGAATCGCTCTTACAAGCTTGAAGCCATAATCTTAAAAAGAATTAATTTTTCCGAAGCTGATCGTCTAGTTACTGTTTTATCAAAAACTCGCGGCAAGGTAGTCTTAGTAGCTAAGGGTGTTAGAAAGTTAACTTCAAGAAAAAAGGGTCACCTGGAACTTTTCACTCACGCCAAACTTCAAGTTGTAAAAACCAAGGGCTTGGGCATAATCACCGAAGCAGAAACTATAAATAACTTTCCCAATTTAAGAAAGAACTTAAACCGAGTTCGAATAGCTTATCTTTTAGCAGAGCTAATTGATAAAATGACCGCCGAAGGTCAAGAACAACAAGAAGTTTTTGAACTCCTCTTTGACTCTCTTGCCACCCTAAACTCCAAATCTGCCACCAAAAACTTTATATTAAATTTTGAAAAACAACTTCTCGAGTTCCTCGGTTTTGGTCTACCCAACCCCCCCATCACTCAGCAAAGGCTTGAAACCCACATCTTCACCATCATCGACCATCCCCTAAACTCCAAAAAAATCCGCTAGGCCACTCTATTACCGTTCCGGAACGGTAATTAAATCTAAAAGTTGAAATAGTTTATCAATACCCTTACAATTAACAGCATGGATACATTAAAAAAAGTTGTTGCCCTAGCTAAGCGCCGAGGCTTTATCTTCCCAGGTTCTGAAATATATGGGGGCTTGGCCAACACTTACGACTACGGACCCCTCGGAGTCGAGATGCTTCGCAATATCAAAAACCACTGGTGGAACTACTTTGTTACTACCAGAGAAAACATCTTTGGACTAGACACTTCAATTTTAATGAGTCCCAAAGTTTGGGAATCATCCGGTCACACCGAAACCTTTACCGATACTTTAATTGAGTGTAAACAGTGCCACCAGAGAACCCGAGCCGATCATTTAATCGAAAATAAACTCTCGGCCAAAGACCGACCAGCCTCTGGCTGGAAAGTCGAAGGCCAATCTTTAGAAAACTTACAAAAACTAATCGATGACAACAAGATTAACTGTCCCAATTGTGGCCAGTTTGATTGGACCCCAATAAGAGACTTTAAACTTCTCTTTGAAACCAACATTGGTATTGTCCCCGAATCGAAATCTTTAGCTTACCTAAGAGGGGAGACAGCTCAAGGTATGTTTGTCGACTTTAAACAGGTACTAGATACCATGTCACCAAGACTACCTTTTGGCCTAGCTCAATCCGGCAAGTGTTTTAGAAACGAAATTACTCAGGGTCAAAATGTCTTTAGAACTCTAGAGTTTGAACTAGCCGAACTTGAGTACTACATCAAAAAAGAAAACTGGAAAAAAGAATTTGATTATTGGAAACAACAAGTTGAAAACTTCGCCCTCTCTTTAGGTGTCAACAAAGACAAATTAAAGTGGCGCGCTCAAACGGCCAAGGAACTATCTCACTACTCAACCAAAACCGAAGATCTAGAGTACAAATTTCCTTTTGGTTACAGCGAATGGTTTGCTTGTGCTTACCGCACCGACTTTGACCTTAAAAATCACATGGAAAAATCAGGAGTTGATCTTCGTTACACCGATCCAAAATCTGGTGAAAAATTTATTCCTCATGTTATTGAGCCCACCTTTGGCCTCTCTCGCACTATGCTGGTTTTATTACTCGACGCCTACACCGAGGAGAAAGACAGAATAGTCTTAAAACTTGATCCCAAAATGGCTCCCTATAAAGTTGCCGTCTCGCCCCTGTTGGGCAACAAAGAAGAGCTTACTGCTAAAGCTAGAGAAATATTTAAAACTCTAAGCCAGAAATTCTCCTGTAGATGGGATGCTCACGGTAATATTGGCAAGAGATACAGAAGGCAAGATGAAGCCGGTACCCCTTGGTGTGTTACCGTTGACTTTGACTCACTCAGAGACGACTCAGTCACCGTTAGAGACCGTGACACCATGAAACAAACTAGAATTAAAATCGAAAAATTATCAACTTATTTTACATCACACCTCTAAGGTGTGATAGAGGTGATCTATGAAAAAATTAAAAATCCTAATTCCTGTTTTTATTGTTTTAGCCATACTTGGTGGCGTTATTTTCTTTAAAAACAAAAATAAAAAAGAAGAAGCTCCCAAGCAAATAGAAACTAGAAAAATCGAACAAATTAATAAACTTGCCTTAAAAGACAGACCCTTCGTTACCCTAACTCCTCGGTCAGACGGCAAAGAAGTTACTTTAAGTGTTGATAAAGTTACCAACGCTACCACCGCCGAGTATGAACTTGAGTATCAAACCGACACTTTAATCCAAGGAGTTTTTGGTACTTTAGACTTTAACGACAAAGATATGCCTCTTTCAAAAGACCTTCTCTTTGGCTCTTGTTCCAAAGGCAAGTGTCGTTACGACGAAGGCGTCATCGGTGGCTCTTTAACCATGCGTTTTGATGGCGGAGATGAACCCTACACTTTAAAGTCAGACTTTAATCTCCAAAACATGGTCGATAAAAAAGGTGTTTTTACCAGCAAAGATTTAAGAGCTACTCTAGATGTTGGTACTAGCTTATCATCAAGTGCCTTTGTGCTTATAGCTCACACCATGGGTTTACCCGATGAAGTAAAAGAGACTGTAATGGCTGGCCCATACGCTTTTTTATCAGCCACTTCTCCAGTCCTAAAAAATACTATCGTTACTTTTAAATCTAATCAAGATCTAACCGGAGCCAAAATTCTTTTTTGGGATGGAAACGCCTGGGAAGAACTAGAGGTCGAACTTTCCGAAGGCCAAATCTCTGCCCCAACTACCAGTCTCGGCACTTTCGTCTTGGTAAAATAAAAATCAATTGAAATAATGTTCGTTTAAGTGTATATTCAAATGTACATATGAATCAACTAGTTAGTGCAACTTTTGCAAGAAATAATTTTAGTGACTTAATTGATCAAGTGGTTAATAAAGACATGTCTTTTATTTTGGTTAGAAAAAGCCAACCTCAAGCAGCTATAGTGCCATATCAAGACTTGGTTGCCAAAGAAGAAAATTGGCAAAAAGAATTTAATAAACAACTTAAAAAGACCCAACCATATTTTAATAGCTGGCTAAAACAGCAAAACATTAAGAAAAAAGACTTGACTGAAGAGAAGCTTTATGAACTCATCGACCAAGCTGCGGGTCGTACTTGACACCAATATTTTTATCTCTGGTTTTTACTGGGGTGGAATTCCTAAAAAAATATTCAACCTGTGGCTTAAAAATAAATTCACTCTTTATATTTCTCCGCATACTCTTGCAGAGTTAATTATTGTTCTTATTAGATTTAATTTGCCTAAGAAAGAAATAATCAACCTTAAATCTCTAATTGAAAAACACTCGAAAAAAGTTCTTCCAACAAAAAAAATTAAAGTTTGTCGTGACCCCAAAGATAATAAATTTCTAGAGGTTTGCGTAGCCTCATCAGCAGATTATTTAGTCACAGGGGATAAAGATTTATTAACTTTAAAAGAATATAAAAATACTCAAATCGTTAATCCCAAGCAATTTCTTAAACTTCTATAATTCTTCAGGGACTGATCCTGAAGGCACTTTGATCTTATATTAAAACAGCCCTAGACAGAGTTAAGCTGATAATATAGCATATATGCTATATGAATAAACAAAAATATATTGATTTCAGAGAAGATTTAAATCGTGAACTCAAAAATCCTGAATTTAAAAAAGAATATCTTAAAGCTCAACCAGAATTTGAAGTTACTCGTGCCTTAATTGAAGCACGAATCAAAAAAGGTTTAACTCAAAAAAAATTAGCTAAGAAACTAAAAACCACTCAATCAGCCGTATCTCGATTAGAGTCTGGTCGAGCTAACCCGACCATATCTTTCTTACAAAAATTAGCCACTGCTTTCGATTCCTATCTAGAAATCCGCTTCAAGCCCTTAGCTACTTAAATCTGATATACTCCAGCTAATGAAAAACGACCAAAAACATTTCTCAACCAGCACTATGGGAGATAAATACAAACAATTTCCCGAGCTTCTTGAGTTAATTTAACCTTCAAGGGCTGACCCTGAAGGCACACTTTGATCTTATATTGACATTTGGGATTTATTCGTATTATTATAAAGTAATGCCCAACAAAGTGGTTTTATTGAATCGAGCCGAAAAATTTGTTAATTCTTGTACTAAAATTCAAAAGAATAAAATTGTTAGAAATCTTTATTATTTACAAGAATTTGGGCTTACTAATTCCAATCCAAGCGTGAAAAAGTTAACTGGAACACCTTTTTGGGAAGTAAGAATATTAGGAAAAGACTCCATTCGTTTATTTTGTCTGCAATCTAGCAGATTAACAATTTCTATAATTCATGCTTTTTATAAAAAGAAACAAAAAACTCCAATTAGAGAAATCAAAAAAGCTTTAAACCGACTTAATCTAACAAAACTTGACAAGTGATACCTTAAAAGGTATCATAATACTTATATGAAACTTCAAACAATAACCTTAGATAATTATTTAAAAAAACAACTCAAAGACCCTGAGTTTAAAAAACTTTGGGAAGCAGGTGAGCCTCAATATCAGGCAACTAGGCAACTAATTAAA
>JBDRQW010000034.1:0-2473 GCA_043826085.1 Candidatus Beckwithbacteria bacterium
GCAGGTAAAGTTTTCTTTTACTTTAATGAAGTGCTTGGGCATTTAAGATAAAGAGTTGATCTTTAGTTTTTTAGCCACTTTTTGTAAATTTTTATCAAAAGTGAGAATGTTTTTGATTTTTAAGTGTTGGGCTTGAGCTAAAAGAGTGCAGTCGGGGAATGAGAGGTGGTGTTTGTGTTGTCTGGAGAATATTTTAAGTGACTTAAGTTGAAGAGATTTGGTAATTTGGGTGACTTTAAGATTTGGGAAAGAGCCATAAAGGGCGAGGCCAAGGTTAGCTGTTTTGGTTGGATTTTTTAAGCGTAATAATAATACGGTCAATATTTCTGAGACAATATAGTTATTAATGAAAAAAATAGAGTTGCCAGTAAAATAATTGGACAATAACTGACCAGCTTTTTGATGTTGAGGGTCTTGTTTCCAGTTAAGAGCGATAAAAATATTGGCGTCAACTAGATATTTTTCTTCCATAATTTTCTACCCTTACCATAGAGCAGTTGATCGTCAGTTAGATTTGGATAGGCATCTTTTTTAGAGATAGTGTTGTTGGTCATATATTCAACGAAGTTTTTAGTTAATCGCTGTTGTTTTAATTGACTGGTTTTTAGCTTGGCTTTGAGGGGCTTGTTTATGGATTGGCGGATAAACTCAGCCATAGAAACATTGGTGGTCTGAGAGACAGTTTTAAGGTCTTGGTAAAGATCGTCTGGGAGTTTAATGGGTAGAACTTGCATGGTATATACTAATATATAGTAGGGTATATACCTTTGTCAAGCAGAAAATTTGACAAATACTGGAATTCAGTGTAGACTGAATTCCAGTATGATGAAATATATTAAATCTTTTTCTCAGGGTCAAATTACCATTCCTAAGTCTTTTAGGGATGAGCTTGGTTTAGGGACAGAGTTTTGGATGAAGTTGAAGTTGATGAATCAACAGATAGTGCTGGAACCGGTGGAGAAGAAGGGTGACAAGAAAGACTATGCGGATGTATTACTGGAAGTAGATGGAAGCTGGTTTGATATGGATGATTATAAGAAGATGAGAAAAGAGATGAGAAAGAGAAAATATGAGTGGTAAGATAGTGATGGTGGATACGTCAATGTTTATTGATTTTTTAAGAAGAAGAGATAAGGATAATGCGTGGCTTTATAAGTTGGCTAAGAAAAAAATAGATATTCGGGCCTCGATTTTAACACACACTGAGCTTTATTCAGGTAAAAGTGTTTGGGGAAATGTAAAAGCAGAACGGGATTTGGAGAAGACTTTAAGGGGTGTGAAGTTGATTGGAGTTAGTGAAGAGATATCTAAGCTGGGAGGAAAAATTAGAGCAAAGCTTGGAATTGATTTGGCCGATGCAATAATTGCGGCGACGGCGATTGAGAATAAGTTGAGTTTAGCTACCATGAATCAGAAACACTTTAAGGGGATTAAGGGTTTAAGTTTGACAAAACAAGATTAGGTGATAGAATATTTAAAGTTAACAATTTAGATAAAAGCGCATAAGAGATTCGGTTGGGACTCTCTAAAGCTGACTCGGCTACCGAAAGGGTGTCGAGTACAGAGGCAAAACTGTAAAAGATAGCAACGTATGTTGCCATAAACGGATAAAGTACGTGTTAAAACGAGATTGCTCGTATTTTGACATTGACCCCGGCAGCGGGGGTTTTTGTTGGAAAGAGAGTCCTTTTTTGATCACTTTATTGATTGTGGTTGAACAAGGGCTTTTTTTATGGTCCGTTGAGGGATGTAGCTCAATCGGTAGAGCGTCTGTCTCCAAAACAGAAGGTAGTAGGTTCGATACCTACCATCCCTGCCCAGTAAAATTTCTGCCTGTAAAAGGGCTTACAGCCTCTACTTACAGGCGCAAAATTAACTGGGTAAACCTATTTATTAAAGGGAAAAATATGAATAAAAGAAATCGAAATAGACCGATAGGCATAATCGGGGGAATGGGACCTGATGCTTCGGCGCGACTATACTCTCAAATGATCGAGATGGCTCGTAATGAGTTTGGGGTTAAGACGAATGTAGATTATCCGGAGATAATGCTGCAGTCTATTCCAATACCGGAATTTATTTCTGACTTTAATCAAAGTAATAAAGCATATTTGATGATTAAAGATAGGATTAATAAATTAGCTAAACAAGATTTAAGTTGTTTAGGGATAGCATGCAATACGGCTCATATGTTTCTGGATAAGTTAAAAAAAGAAGCAAGAGTTAAGTATGTATCGATTCTTGAAGAAGTGTTGATAGAAGTTAAAGAGAGAGGGTATGACCGAGTGGGGTTGTTAGCTTCTCCGGCTACTTATTATTTAGATCTTTATCAAAAAGAATTTGATGGGTCAGGGGTAGAGTTGGTAATACCCAAAAAGAAAGAAATTCAAGTTTTAGGTAGAATTGTAGAAAAAATAGTGCTTGGAAGAGTAAATTCAGCAGGAAAAAAGTTAAAAATAATCGCAGATAATTT
>JBDRQW010000035.1:0-2584 GCA_043826085.1 Candidatus Beckwithbacteria bacterium
AAACAGGTTATTAATAGTTTAAAGTCAGGAAAAGTTGTAGGAGTTTTTGGGCCAAGAAGATCAGGTAAAACAGTTTTAATGACTTATATTAAAGATCATTTAAAAAATAAAGAAGTTTTAATGGTTCATGGTGAAAATTTAGATGTGGCTGAGATATTATCAAGCCAGAGAATATCAGAGCTAAAAAGATTTATTGGAGACAATCAGTATTTGTTTATTGATGAAGCCCAAAAAATACCTAAAATTGGAGTTAACTTAAAGTTGATTGTAGATACTATGCCAAAAGTGGCCGTGATGGTCACCGGATCTTCAAGCTTTGATCTTAGAAGTAAGATTGGCGAGCCTTTAGTGGGTAGAAGTGAATATTATTATCTTTATCCTTTGGCACTTTTGGAGGTAGTTGGGGGAAATTATTTAAAGCAAAAAGAAACTTTAGAAGATCAGTTAATATTTGGATTCTATCCTCAAGTTTATACAGCTAAAACTTTAAAGCAAAAAAGACTTAAATTAGAATCAATTAGAGATGGATATTTATTAAAGGATATTTTAGAACTTGATAATTTGAAAGATAGTTTGTTTGTTTTTAATTTATTAAGATTAATTGCTTTTCAGATTGGTCAGGATGTATCTTTTTCGGAGTTGGCGACGAACTTGAATGTTAATAAAAAAACAGTGATGAGGTATTTGGAACTTTTAGAAAAAAGTTATGTGATTTTTTCTCGTCATGGTTTTAGTAGAAATTTAAGAAAAGAATATACAAAAAGTCCAAGATATTATTTTTGGGATAATGGAATCAGGAACTCTTTAATATCTAATTATAATCGGTTGAGTTTAAGAGACGATGTGGGTCGCTTGTGGGAAAATTTTTGTGTGGCTGAAAGAGCAAAATATTTACACTACAAACAAATTTCGGTGAATAGTTTTTTTTGGCGGACATATGATCAAAAAGAAATTGACATAATTGAAGAAAAGAGTGGAAAGCTATATGGATTTGAGTGTAAATATACAAAAGATAAAATTAGTGTCCCAAGAGATTTTATTAAGGCTTACCCGGGCTCCAAATTTAAATTACTAAATAGAGAGAGTTATTTAGACTATCTAAGTTAACATTAATATGGATCAAGTTGATCAGGTTAGGCAAAAAACAGACATTGTTGAGTTAATTTCTCAACATGTGAGTTTA
This sequence comes from Candidatus Beckwithbacteria bacterium, assembly GCA_043826085.1. Classification (GTDB taxonomy): domain Bacteria; phylum Patescibacteriota; class Microgenomatia; order UBA1400; family CG1-02-47-37; genus CAXBYZ01. The sequence goes on from JBDRQW010000035.1 coordinate 1,184, forward strand.
AAGAAAGCAGGCCGGAATTTTAAGGGTTTATGTCCGTTTCATGATGAGAAAACACCGTCGTTTATGGTGTCTCCAGAGAGACAGATTTTCAAATGTTTTGGTTGCCAAAAGGGTGGAGACGTTTTTGCTTGGTTGATGGAGAGAGAGGGGATGGAGTTTGGAGAAGCTTTGAGAACCTTGGCGGCCAAAGCCGGAATTGAGTTGACTCAATATAAACCCAGCAAGGAACAGTTGGCCAAAGATAAATTGATTGAGATTAATCACCTGGCAAGTGAGTATTATCATTATTTATTAATGGAGCATAAGCTTGGTGAAGGCGCTTTAAAGTATTTACTTAAAAGAGGGATAACCAAGGAAGCGATGAAGGCATTTAAGTTGGGATTTGCTCCAAATGAGTGGAGTGGTTTGGAAAATTATTTAGTTTCTAAAAAAGGCTATAAAACTGATGAACTTGAGATGGTAGGGTTGGTGATTAAAAAGGAGAGGACCCACCTTCGCCAAGGCTACGGCGAGGCAAGTTATTATGATCGCTTTAGAAATAGAGTGATGTTTACTTTGTTTGACCATAGAAAGAGAGTGGTGGGATTTGCCGGTAGAGTTTTTCAGGGCGAAGAAGATACGGCCAAGTACATGAATACACCCGAGACCTTGCTTTATCATAAGTCTAGAGTTTTGTATGGATTAGAGCTAACTCGTGAGTATATTAAAAAAGCCAATGAGGCAGTGATAGTAGAGGGAGAGTTGGATGCGATTTCTTCTTACCAGGCGGGAGTAAAAAATGTGGTGGCGATTAAGGGTTCGGCTTTAACAGAAGATCAAATTGATTTAATAAAAAGATATTGTGAGAATTTAAAGCTGGCTTTAGATGCTGATTCGGCTGGAGATCAAGCGGCCAGAAGAGGGATAGAGTTGGCAGAGAAGGCTGGTTTGAGCGTAAGAGTGATTAATTTAAAGTATGGGAAAGATCCGGATGAGTGTGTTCAAAAGTCGGCTAGGTTGTGGAAAGATAGTGTTAAAACAGCAGTACCGATTTACGATTTTTATATTAATTCATCAATAAAAAGATTTGGAGTAGATACTCCCGAAGGAAAAAGAAAAGTGATTGGGGAGCTGGCACCGATCTTGGTTGAAGTGTCTAATCAGGTAATTAAGTCCCATTATGTTAAAAAATTAGCTTTAAGTTTGGGAGTCGATGAAGAGTCGGTTTTAGCTGAGATTGAGAAGATGATATATAAAGGGAGTAGCCAAAAGCAAGTTGAAGTAAAGAAGTCTTTTGTAAATAAGACGAGAGAGGAAGTGCTGACAGACCATGTTTTGTCGTTGATTTTACAGATTGAGTCTGAAGTTTTAAATTTAGTTAAAGATGTTAAGGAGACAGATTTGCCAGAGGGGGCGGTTCGC
>JBDRQW010000036.1:0-2832 GCA_043826085.1 Candidatus Beckwithbacteria bacterium
CCAAAGCCTTCGTATAGGGATGGATAAACAAAAACTTTGGCGGCTGAGTATAAAATTTTTAGATCTTCGTCGGGAACGAAACCGAGTAAGTTAACCCCGAGAACCGGTTTGATGGCGTCGCCCCAACCAAACTTTCCGGCAATAGCCAAAGTTAGTTTATTGTGTTTTGGTTTTATACTTTGATAAGCCTTGATTAGTCTTTTAATATTTTTCCTTGGTTCCTGGGTACCGACGCTTAAGACGAAAGGAAGGTCTAAAGAGTACTTGGCTAAAGTTTTATTGATTACTTTAGGGTTAGTCTCTTTTTTAAATAGTTTAGCCGGAGCCGGATAGATAACTGAGATTTTTTCAGCCTTGATTCCATACTCAACCAGATCTTTTTTTGTGGAGAAGGAATCAGTAATAATATGATCGGCATATTTTTTGGCTCTATTTAAGTGGCGAGTGTGAGCTTTGATGGAGTAAGGTAGATGGCTTTTTTTATACTTTAAAAAAGTTAAGTCATGAATGGTGGTGACTAGTTTGCAGTTAGTTTTAGGAATGGCCCAATTAGAGGCATGAAATATATCAAGTTTTTGACAACAATCCGGAGAAAATAAGTTAAGGCTGTTCCAAAAAATATCTAAAAGTTTGGGAGATAAATAAGAAATTTTGCTTGAGATTTTTTTAGGGTCAAGACTTTTAATAAAAGCTCTTAAGGTGGAGCGTTGGCGAAGACTGCCGGCATATAGGTAGTAGTGATTATTAGGGTCTAGTTCAAGTAAGTGTTTAACCAGCTCGACCGTGTAACGGGAGACACCGGTCTGGTAAACGATCTGAGATATATCAATTCCAATCTTCATTTGTATATTGTATCAAAATTAGGTTACCTCGAAAGTTTCTTTGGTAAACTTCTTTAAAACCTAAGGTGTTAATAATTTTTTTGGTTTCAAGGAAGGGTTCAAAAATGCTTTCGGCATATGGCACCAGCCAGAGTTCCCTGGTTTTAAAGTCAGGGGTTATATCCTGATAATTTATAATTTTGCCGGCATAGTAATAAATCAATGGGGTTCTAACCGGAGCCAAGATAGCTACCGGAGCTTGAGTATGATTACTTGATGATAACTCTTGGACTAAGCCTCTCCAGTCTTCCCGGTGATGAATGGGGTTTAGTAAATAAATTCCGGAAGTGGTTAGATTAACAAGCAGTAAAATAATAGTGAGTATTTTTTGTAGTGATGGTTTTAGACAGCTTAAGCCTTTTGACAGACCTAGATAAAGAGCGGGGAGAACAAACAGGAACCGGTGAAAACCCAGAATCGGAATTTTTATAGAAACTAGAATAGCAATAATCAGAGGGATAAATAGCCAGGTTAAAATTATAGTTGAAGAATTTTTTTCGTCCAGAGGACGATCGGCCTTTGGTCGAGTATTTTTGATTAACAGATAAAACAAGGAGGTAGAGATTAATAAGGGAACGGCAACTATAAAGGCATAAATTAATTTATTGTCAAATGTGATCCTACCGATTAAAAACTTAACTGGAATTAGAGCCATTGATTTTAAGTGCAGGCCTCCGACCACAGAAGCCCAACCTGGATTACTTGTAGCCGCATTTAATCCTCCACCAAGCTGATGAATAAATGTTTTTGCAAGAGGTAAAAAGCCAATGATTACGGCAGTTTGGGCAAGAAGAAGGTTTTTTAGTTTTTTAGGATGAGTTAATAAAACTATAATTAAGTGAACCGGCAACATAAACCAAGTGTAGTAATGAGAGTAAAGAGCCAAGAGAGTAAAAATAAGGTAGCAAATAAAAAATTTGTTATTCTTTAGACTTTTAATTAAGTAGTAAATACTTAAAGATACCAGAAGGGTGGCTAAGGAATACATTCTAGCTTCTTGAGAATAATAAATATGCAAGCCTGAAGTGGCTAGCAGTAAAGTGGGAAGGTTTTGGTTTTCTAATTTAATCAGCTTGGATATTTTATAAACAACATAGATGGTTATGACTCCAAAGATAACTGATGGTAAGCGAAGGGAGATTTCGGAAAATCCAATAAGATTGCCGGTAAAGAGGGAAACCAAGTAAGATAAGGGCGGGTGAACGTCGGTAGGCATGAATTGGGTAATTAATTTATTTAAAGTAAAACCAGATGTAGCCCAAGCTTGAATTGCCTCATCAAGCCAAAGAGATTGATTAAGATTAATTAATCTTAAGAATAAGCCAATAACGAGAATAAAATAGATCATTTAGTATTTGTCGCCTTTTAGGCTTTGAATGGCGCCGGTTAAAATTCCCAAGTCATAAACTAGCTTAAAGATAAAAAATCCGGGAGTGAGATAACGGACGGATTTATATAGGCCGGTCAAACTTGAAAATAAGGCGTTGGCTTTAGCAATAGTATAGATAGTGCCGAGTTTGCCAAGTTTGTATTGGCGTTTGCCGATCCAGTTAGCTTTATTAAATACTTTAATTAAAGTGTCGGGATTATGATGATAAAACTTAGCGGTAGTGACTTTTGGAATAAAACCAAGTTTGCTACCTAAAGTCCAGTCATCGGTATAGCCAATGTTATCAAAACCCTTAACCCTGATAAACTCTGACCTTAAAACGCTTCGAAAGACCGGGCGTTGACGGGATAAGTCCCCGATCATTCTTGGAGTGCGACGGTTTTGATTATAGTTCCAACATCTAGCCCAAGTATTATCCCAGTTTTTAACCCATTCGTTGCCCGACCAAGTGCCTTTGGCGGTTTTTTTTCTGATGGGTAGAGTTAGTTGCGATAAAAAGCCTTGATCAAACTCCATATCACTATCCACGAAAACCAGGATATCTCCCCTAGCTTTTTTTAC
>JBDRQW010000037.1:0-5218 GCA_043826085.1 Candidatus Beckwithbacteria bacterium
ACGCTATCTACAATCACTAAACCCAACTTACATCCCGGAGTGGAACTCTTATTTTTATTATTAATTTGGGTTCCACTCCGGGATGAAACCAACTCTCTCACACTCGCCACCACCACATCCACATCCGTCTCCGCCAAAAACGAAAGATTAACAAGGTCCGTTCTTGAAGGTACTCCTTTAAGGCCGGACCTTTGAGGACTCGAGTTCGTACTCGAACCCGAAGACTTTTTCCCCAACCTATCTATCCTCAACTTAATCTGCTCCGGACTCTCCTCCCCGCATACATATAAAACGCTAAGGTCCGTTCTTGAAGGTACTCCTTTAAGGCCTGCCTGCGCAGGCAGGCCGGACCTTTGAGGACTCGAGTTCGTACTCGGACCCGAAAATTTTAAAGATAACTGCGTTAACAACGTCGACTTTCCTATTCCCGGCTCTCCGGCCAACAAAACCACACTCCCCGGCACCACTCCACCCCCCAAAACCCTATCCAACTCCCCAATCCCCGTCTTAACCCGAGCCACATTATTCACCTTTACTTGAGACAACTTAACCGGTTGCCTCCCCATACTACTCTTTTTACTCCCAAAACCACCCGAGGTTTTCTTGGCCATCATAGTTTCAACCAAAGTATTCCAATCACCACAACCCTCACACTGCCCTTGCCATTTCAAACCCTCATATCCACATTTTTGACAAATAAACCGAGTCACTTGCTTAACCATAAAACCAGTATATCACGACTTTCCAATAACCTTTTTAACCAGCATTTGTACTCTTTTTGAAAATTTCTTACTATAAGTTTTAAGTTTTTTTTGATCCAAACCAGACATATCAAGCTCCTCAAAAGACACAAAAGCCTTACCCAAACTACTCAAGTAAAACAAATCCAACAAAGCTTTTTCGGGATATGCCATCGCCATCCCCTTCTCCACTCGATAACCAAAAAACAACTCTTTTTTTATCTGATGATATTTTAGTCTGGTTTCTCCGATCTTAATCTGTTTGGTTCTTTTAGTCGTCATCAACTGAATTTCTTGAGCCACTTGATTAATCACTCCGGCTTTGACCAAAACCGTTTTTAAAGACAAATATGATGGATAATACAAACTTGAGGCTATTTCCTCAGGAACTACTGTTTTTCCAAAAACTCCATAAATCCCTTGACCAATTCTAATCAAAACTCCTTTTTTAACCAATCGAGACGCCACCGTATACAAACTACTTGGCTTAATCAATAAAACCTTGCCTAAATCATTCAAGCTCCACCAACTTTTATCCACCAATCTTAGTTTTTCAATTAATTTTATCTCATTCATATTGACTTAAAAATTCACTTGACCAATGTTTCCATTTATCTGGTAACAATTGATTAATCTCCCCCTTAAACTTGCTTGAATGGATCTTTGGTTTTGGTAAACTCAAACTTAGACCCAACTTTTCAGCCACTAACCAGGCATCAAAATAATCTCTTGGTTGTAGCCGAGATTTTATAGCCATCTTCTTTTCTTTTAAAATTCTTTCTAAAGAATAAACATAAAATAACGGACTTAACTGGCTAGTTAAAGATCGACACACTTTTAATCCATAATCACCGGTTTTATACCTATACTTTTTTTTAGAAATCTCAATCTTGATTGAAAATGCTTGCTTAATCCACTCTGACTTAACCAATAATAAACCAAATAATGTATTTCTCTTATTTTTCCAATCCTTTAAGCTAATCTCTTGATTATCTTTAGTCAATTTTACCAACCCTTCTTTAACTTCATTCACCATTAATCGACCTTTCTGATTAAAATCCAAATCCTGAGAAAATCTGGGTGATTGATAACACAACCTCAAGGCCGTCCCTCCTTTAAAAATTAAATTCCTTCCTGCTTTTGATTGACTTAGATACTCCAGTGTCACCATCTCCACTTCTTCTCTGATAATTTCCACCGGTGAAATCTGTAGTTCTTGGCTTAATCGTCTTATTTCTACTTGATCCATATTCAAAGATTATCAACAATATTGTTTAGAATCTAAGAACTATTATAACACCAACCCCACACTTGTCAACAGCACTAACATCTTTGTTACCATTTTCCTATTGTCCGGCAAGCCCACTCTACCGGCAAAACCGTCACTCCATCAACATACATCTTCCGCTTACCTCCGTAAAAAAGAAAAAGCTTGGCTTCCGGATAATCCAAAGAAAATTTCTTCAAACCGCTAATCATTTTTGACTGAAATTTATCACTACTTTTCACTTCAATTGCCATAATTCCCCGCTTACCATACATCACAAAATCAACCTCTACGCCTGTAGCTGTTCGGTAATAATAAAGTTTATAATCCAAATTTAACAAATCATTCATCGCCATTAACTCTTGAAAAACCAAAGTTTCTAAACTAATTCCGCCAACTTCAAAATCAGTATCATACGGCCCTCTTGGTCTGATTATTTGATATAATCCGGTATCAAAAAAATAAAACTTTGGGTGAGACACCAATCTCCTTTTAGCTCTTTTGGTAAAAACCGGTAGCAAATAACCAATTAATAAATCTTGAAGAATCTCAAAATAACCCATCACCGTGGTCCTTTCAATTTCTGCCTCGCGAGCCACACTAGCCATATTTAACATCTGGCCCTGAGAAAAACTGGCAGTTTCTAAAAATCTGGTAAAGGCGGCTAAATTACGAGTCAATCCCTCTTGAAGCACTTCCTGCTCTAAATAAGTTTTAATATAGCTGTTTAAATATTTCTGATAATGATCCACTTGAGCCAAGGGCAACATCCCACCTAAAACCGCTTTTGCCAAGTCAAAATCACCGCCCATTTCATAAGTAGTTAAAGGATACATTCTGTAGGTTAAAGCCCTGCCTGCCAATAAATTGTGTCCACCCCTTCGAAGTTTTCTGGCACTCGAACCGGTTAATACAAATTTTATTTTCCGAGATTCCATTAAACGATGAACCTCATTTAATAAATCCGGCACTCGTTGAATTTCATCAATTATCACAAAATCAGTATAATCGGGTGGCAAATACTGTTCTAATCGCTCTGGTCTAGCCAACAATTCAGTATAGGTTTTTGAATCCAACAAATCAAAAAAAATTGCATTGGGAAATCTTGCTTTTACCCAAGTAGTCTTACCTGTTCCCCTTGGTCCAAACAAAAAAAAGCTTTTTCCCTTAACCGGCTTTAATAATCTAGGATACATAATCTCATTTTACAATGTAAAATGAGAAAGTCAATCCCTAAATACACCTTCAAGGATCATCCCCCGATTAAATCGGGACAGGCCTGTAGGGTTATCCCCTCGGGTGTTAAACCGGAATTATGATGTACAATTAAAAGCTCACCATTCTTCTGAATTTTATAAATATAGGTAAATTTTGCATGAGCGATTTTTACTTTGCTATTCTTCTCTAAAATAAAATCATAATAACCCGAGTACATCACAAACCCTAAGTCTAGTTGCCGAATATCCTTATCAGTTATTTTTTCAGGAAAATTAGCTGTCACTTTATCATTAGCTAAAAAATGATCAAAATAATCTTTAATAGCTTCGTGGCCAATCCTTGGTTTAGCAGTATCCATCGTCCCTAGTAAAATTCCATTTTCAGCATATAACCCTACCACCGCCTCAACATCTCTCGCTTCTACTTTATTTATCCACTCTTTCCTGGCAACAAAAACTTTTCCCCTCATACTCTCCCTACTCCTTCATTGACTCAAAATATTCTTGAAGTTCCTTTTCCACCTTTTTCCAATCCCCTTTTTCTTCCCGAATCGCTTTAAAAACCAACTCAAAGTCAATTAATAAAGTATCATCGTTAACAATCATTCTTTGTTTACTCATACATTATTTATACCCCACCGGCTTTTTCATCAAAGCCAAAGATAAACTCATTCTTCTTAGTTTAGCATCAACACTCTCCACAAAACAAGTAATCTCTTGTCCTGCTTCAAATTTTTTATCTGCCGGAATCTTACTAATATGAATCAAACCATCAACTCCGGGAGCCATATTAACAAAAGCCCCAAAAGCAGCCAGCTTAGTAATTTTACCCTTTACTTTACTACCCTCAGGAAAATCTTTAGCCATCTTTTCCCACGGATCATCAAACAAATGCTTAACCGATAAATTTAATCTTTTACTCTTCTCATCAACTCCAATTACCTTAACTTTTATCTTGTCTCCGGCTTTAAAATAAACTCCCGGATTATCCACTTTTTCCCAAGAAATCTCGCTAATATGAACCAAGCCTTCAAGAAACATTCCCTCATCTTCTTTACCTTTTTTTCCGGCAATACTGGCCCTAACAAACACTCCAAACGGCATAATTCCGGACACTACCCCCTCTAAAATATCACCGGCCTTTACTGTTTTTAACGCCTTAGCTTGATGAACCAATGCCTCCTCTTCACTGACTGCTTTTTCCGAAAAAATCAATCTATTTTTCTCCCGATCAACTTCAATCACTTTAACTTCAAAGCTTTGATTCTGTAAATCATTTAACTTTCCCAAATACTTTCTGCCAAATTGGCTTGATGGCACAAAGCCTCTAACTCCTTGAATCCTCACAATAATTCCACCTTTATTAACTTCCAAACCCTTAACTTTAATCGCCTTCTTAGATTTAAATAATTCTTCAAAAAGCTCCCAACGCTGATTCATCACGGTTTGACGCAAAGACAACAATATTTGGCCTCGATCATTTTCCGGTGACCCCACAAAAGCTTCTATCTCATCCCCCACCTTTAAGTTTTCTAATATCTCCATAGCTAACTCAAATTCTTTTTCAAGCACAACCCCCTCGGTTTTAGCACCAATATCAATCAAGATCATTTTCTTGGTAATATCTGTCACCACCCCTTTAACTTTCTGCCCCCTCTTCAATCCCTTTAATTCATACCCGGTTATTTTTAGTAAATCCTCCATTGTCTTGGGTTCACTCTGCTTCTTAACCACTACCTTTTTAACTGTTTTAACCGGTTTCTTTTTTATTACTTTCTTAACTGTTTTTTTTGTTGCCATAAATTCATAATTCTCCTTTCAAAAAAAGTCCCGGCCTTGAGGTACTTTCGTATAAGCTTGCGCCGATATTATCATCCCCGCTGCTACCTTTAACGACTCTGTTCGGTATGGAAAGAGGTGGTACGATAGCGCTCCAAAGACCGGACCACTATTCTAACATATTATCTCAACTTTGTCTTGCAAAAATTATCTCA
>JBDRQW010000038.1:0-11247 GCA_043826085.1 Candidatus Beckwithbacteria bacterium
TAATAGACATACTGGAAAAAGAATAAATAATTCCCGCCCAAATTAAAACCGGTAGCCAAAGTTTAATCTTTTTATTTTTCATCACTTTATTGATTATACAAACCTTGTTTATAAAACACTATACCAGTTGAAATTATTAAGCCTAACCCCATCCCAGTTAACACTATCGATATTAAATAACTCTTATCTTTTTTCTCACCCGATTCACTTGCCTCACTTGCTCCCTTCACCTCTCCACTCTCAGAACCAACAAAACTGACAGGGTCAGACCCTGTCAGCCAACCCGACTCTGTTTCACCTTCAGTATCTGCAGGGTTTATTCCTGCAGGCGAACCTTCAAGGATCATCCCTGTAGGTTGAGGCGAAGATCCTAAGCTCGGGCTCGGCGTTGGCGTCGGTGTTGGTGTTGGTGTTGGGCTCGGAGACGGTGAAGGACTTGGTGGAGCAACAATTTTAATTGAAACTGTATTAGTATTTCCACAGGTACTCTTACTACTACAAAATCGATTTAATTTTAATTTATAATCTCCTGTGCCAGAAAATCCACTAGAGTCAATGTCCGGCTTGACTTTTAACTTGCCGCTAGCGCTACTCTCTGTAATTTCCAATTTATAATAATTGGTAAAATCATCACCATATTTATACCAACCATCATTCCAAGTGTAACCAAAATAATAATCCCCGGAATTTTTTTGAAATACTCCCTGTAAATAATAAGTTTTAGTCGGAATTACGTCAGTAAATGAATATAAAACTTCAATTTCTTGATCATACTTAATTTCAGAAGGACTACCTTCAATCCCAGTAATTTCAAATACCATTGCCGCCCCATAAGCTCGAGTATTTCCTAAAAAAATAGCGCCTATCACGGCGCTAATTAGTACCTTCAGGGTCAGACCCTGTAGGTAATTGATTTTTCCTCGGGCAGTCATAACTTTATAAAATATGCCAATAAAGCGTTACTAAACCATCGTCATGTTCAATTCGAATTCCTTTTCCAACTGTCCCGGTACAGTAATTATAAGAGCATGAACAAGCCCTAGAATCAGAAACCGCATAAGCTACACCGTCTTTTGAGGCTTTAATTGGAAAACCATTTCCACCATTAGCCATGTCAATTCCATTATGACCTGCTTCTCCATATAAACCAGGTAAATAGTTTTCTCCAAACCATTGAGTTACATTTCCGGGGTAACCATCCAAAGGAATTCCCAACCGTCCATCTTCAAGATATGGCTTAGGATTAACCACTGATAAATCTTTATAAACTCCATAATGCAAATGCGGTCCAGTTGAGCAACCGGTATTACCAACATAAGCAATCGTATCACCTTTTTTAACTTCACCAATCTTTACTCCCACCGAACCCATGGCTCTGGCAATAGAATCCAAATCCGCTACCAACTTAGTTCTTAACTCTTGAAATTTATGTTCATCATTTTTAGTTAATTCTAATAATTCTGTTTTCGATTGTTGCTGTTGTCCTAAAGTGGTTTTCTGTGATTGCAAAGTTAATTGCAATTTTTCAACTTCAGCTTGCTTGGTTTCTTTAACCGCCTTTTGTTCTTGATGAATATCTTTTGAATTTTGGAGTTCAAGTAAAACTTTTCGATCATTAGCTTGAGCCACCTGAAGATACTTATTACTTTCCAAAAACTCACTAAAACCACCGGAGGACAAAAACACATACATTGGCTTAAAATATCCTCGTTTATAGGTCGCCCCCACCCTAGAAACCAACAAAGTCGAAACCTCACCCAGATTTGCATCCAGTCTGGCAATTTTTACGGATAAGGTAGCAATCTCTTTTCCCAATACATTTAAATTTTCTTCCGTCTGGGAAATAAGTGCTTTAGTTAAAGCCACTTGGTTATCTAAATAAGCAATAGTACTTTTTAAAGTTTTTTGCTGACCCCTAGCTTCTGCAATTTTCTGTTCCAGTTCTTGGATTTTTTCTTGGGTATTTTTGTAATCATCACTTAAATCAGCCGAGACATACCTAAAAGGAATCACCAATAACCATAACCCCAAAAACAAAACAATAATTTTTTTCAACATACTATTCTTTTAAGAATCGTCTTGTTGCTATCAATCCGGAAACTGCTCCAATCAACCCTCCAAATAACAATTCACCTCCTAAAAGTGCCAACATAAACCAAAATGGTACCGGTAAAATTGGAATATCTCTCAACCAATTAATTAAAAATGGAGTCGAATAAAGAAGTATCAAATAACTAATAATCCAAGCAATAAAGCTACTCACCAATCCATATAAAACTCCGGAAACTACAAACGGTTTAATAATAAAACCACGAGTTGCTCCCAGTAATCTTTGAATCTCAATTTCATCTCTTTTAATCGCAATCTGCATACCGATAACCACCAAAATCACCAAGATTGACTCTAGGGTAAGATAAGTAATTATTCCCAATCCCAATCCTTTAATACTTCTTACCCAGTTGCCCAAATTTTCAATAATATCTTCGTAAAAAACCACATCATCAACCCCTTCTTGAACAGATAAAACCTTGTTTAATTCACTCAAATCATTAAGTTCATTAGCCGAAATCTCAATCGAAGCCGGCAAGATATTATAATCCACTAACTCCAAAAGCAGTGGATTATCTTTATTTTTTTCTTTGTAAATTGCTTCAGCTTCACGAGTCGACACATATCTAAAATCATTTAACTTGCCGGTTTTTTCAAGTTGGGCTCTAATATTTGCTATTTGATTGCCATCAAGATCTTCACCGGGCTTAAAAAAAGCAATCACTTGCGGAGCCGACTCAAAATATTGGAGTATTTTAATTGACCCAAATGATAAAAGAGAAAACATTGAGATAACCAGCAAAGTCATGGTTGTAGCCATTATTGCAGACAAGACCTGAAAAGGACTTCTTTGTATCAGCTTAATAGTTGTATCTAAAAACTTCATGACTGATATTTACCTTTCTTGCTATCTTTAATAACTGTGCCTTTTTGAATCACAATCACTCTTTCTTCAAATTTATCAACAATATTTGAGTCATGAGTAGCCACTAACACAGTTGTGCCGGACAAATTAATTTCTTTAAACAATTTAAAAATTTTAAAGCCGGATTTAGGATCCAAGTTTCCGGTTGGTTCATCAGCAATCAAAACACTTGGTTGAGACACAATCGCTCGAGCTATCCCTACTCTTTGCAGTTCGCCTCCGGAAAGTTGAACCGGGAAAAGTTTTTGTTTCTTTTTTAAACTCACCTTTTCCAAAGCCTCCATTGTTTTTTCTTGTATCTCCTCTTTTTTTAATCCATCAATTTCAAGACTTAAAGCCACATTCTCAAATACAGTTCTATGGTTAAGTAGTTTAAAATCTTGAAAGCAAATTGCCACATCACGTCGTAAATCAGAAATTTGACTTTTTTTAATTTGAGATAAATCAAGCTCGTTTACTAAAATAGTTCCGGAACTTGGAAGTATCTCTCGTCGAAGTAACTTCATAATTGTTGTTTTTCCGGCTCCGGAAGAGCCGGTAAAAAACACAAACTCACCTGGCTTAATTTGAAAAGAAACCTTTTTTAAAGCTTGAGTTCCGTCATTAAATTCTTTTGTAACTTGTTGAAATACGATCATAACACCTCAAGACGGCCAACATCCATTAACCAACCGGCTTTTTGAGCTTCAAATGTTTCTCCCCACACCTTCACTTTTTTGCCAATAAATTGATCTAAATCAATAATAGAAGAGGTTAAGTAGACATATTTAGATTCTCCACCTTCGCGAATCAAATGATGAGAACCTTCACCATCAATTCCTTCGGCAGCCATCTCTCCCTCAGCCACATCACGAAAAGCATCTTCGTCCATCACTCCAAACGTATCTCCGGTTTCAAGCACTCCGGAAATTTCTGTCGATAGTTTTTTTACAGCCTTTGGTTTTTTAAAAGAATAAAGGCCATATCCGGTTCCAACTCCAAGGAAAACCAAAAATAAAAATATGGCCATTATTTTCTTTTTAGGATTTTTTTCAGTGACCACTTTATTTACCGACGCTTCACTGCTGGTACTCTCTGTAGACTCAGTGGTCTTTACTGCCTCTTCATCAGAATTTAAATTTAAAGCTTTAATTTCATCAGTCATATTTTTCTCCTCGATATTTTGGTTACGAACTTTCCGAAGTTTTAGTTCGTAACCTTATCGTTTCATTCTATCCTAAAGTCAAGCAAGCTTCAATAAAACCGTCAATCTTTCCATCTAAAACATCATCGGGATTTTTATCCAAGTGATTAGTTCTTAAGTCTTTAACTTGTTTGTAGGGATGTAAAACATAAGATCGAATTTGGTTACCCCAAGAAGCATGTTTATACTCGCCCTTAATATCTCTAATTTCCTTTTTTCTTCTTTCTTCTTCGATCTGCCATAGCTTGGCCATTAAAATCTTCATAGCAGATTTTCTATTCTGCTCCTGAGTTCGTTGAGTCTGGCACTCCACCACAATTTTACTTGGTTTATGTTTTAATCTAACTGCCGTTGATACCTTGTTAACATTTTGGCCCCCTGATCCGGAAGACCTATAAAAATCAACTTCAAGATCATCATCCTTTATCTTAATTTCGTCAGATTCTTCCAAAACCGGCAATACTTCCACTAAAGCAAACGAAGTTTGTCGTAAATTATCAGCATTAAAAGGGGATTGCCTTACCAATCTATGAGTTCCTTTTTCTCTTTTTAAATAGCCATAAGCATATTTCCCGAAAATCATTAAAGTCACACTTTTTATTCCCGCTTCTTCGCCCAAAGTTTCATTTTCCACCTTTACTTTATAATCATGTCTCTCTGCATAACGCATATACATTCTTTTCAGCATTTGCGTCCAATCCATGGCTTCGGTTCCACCTTGGCCGGCATGAATTAAAAGCATCGCCGTTCGATTATCATAAGGACCGGATAAGTATTTAATTCTTTCAAGAGCTTGAAGTTTTTTTTCTATTTTATTTACTTCGGATTTTAAAGACTCAGCTTCATCTCCGGAAGATTTTATCATTTCACTAATTACTTCAATCTCAACTTTCAAATTACCAATATCTTCAATCTCATTGGAAAGATTTGAGATCTTCTGCATTAATGCTTGAGCTTTTTCTCTATTTTTCCAAACACTTTCGTCTTTTGACTCAACCTCCATTTTAAGCAACTTGCTTTTTTTGTCATCAAAATTACTCGCCTTTAATAGTTGTTCAAAGCGATTTTCAATCTCTAGAATTTGTTGTTTAACTAAGCTCATTCATTAAAAATAATTGTTTTTTCTTTATCTCACCTTTAAGTATTTTCAAAGCAATCACATTCATAATTTTTTCTTGAATAATTCGATCCGCTTGTCGACCGCCCCATTTTTTAGAAAAAGATAAATTAGCCAAAGTTTTAATTACTGCTTCTGCAAACTTAACTTCAATTTCTTGATTTTTTAAGTTGGCAATTAATTTATTAAGTTTAAGTCGAATAATTTTTTCAACCTCATTTTCAGTTAATGAATTAAAAATAATCAGTCCGGTAAACCTGTTTAAAAACTCAGGCGAGTAATGAGTTTCTAAAGCCTCCATGCCATTTTTGCCAGCCAAAATTTCTCTAGTCCCCACATTAGTGGTGGCAATAATAATCGCATTGGAAAAATCCACCATTTGACCACTACTATCAGTCAGTCGGGCTTCATCTAAAACTTGTAAAAATAAATTAATAATATTTTTATGGGCTTTCTCAATTTCATCAAGAAGAATTAAAGTGTAAGGTTGATGTCGAACCGCTTCAGTTAATTGACCACCCTCAGATACAGTTTGACTTCCGGGTGAAGCTCCGATTAATCGACTGATACTATTCAAAGTTTGATATTCGCTCATATCAAGTCTAATCATGGTATTTTCCGATCCGAAAAATTCATCAGCTAAAGTTTTTGCGGTTTCTGTTTTACCAACCCCGGTCGGTCCGGCAAACATAAAGCTGGCAATTGGTTTATTTGGATTTTTTAAGTTAGTTCTGGCTCTTCTAATTGCATTGGCCACTGCCATAATCGCTTTATCTTGACCCACTACCCTCTGGTGCATTTTTGTTTCTAAGTTCAAAAGCAGTTCTTTATCTTCCAAAGACAGTTTTGTTACCGGCACGTTAGTTTTCTTACTCACCAGTTTGTTAACCATATTGGAAGTGACTACCTTATTATTTTTTGATTTAAGTTGAGCTATTACTTCGTCAAGTAGATTAACCGCCTTATCCGGAAACTCTCGGTTATGAATTAACCTATCTGCCAGTTCAATAATTCGAAGTAAGGCCATTGTAGTCACTTTTACTTTTTCTGATTTTTCCTGCAAATAAGTTACGTATTGGAGTATTAACATGGTTTGATTTTTGTCGGCACTTTTTAATTTAACCACATCAAATAATCTTGAAAAAGCTTCATTAGGTTCAATATATTTTTTATAATTTTCACTGGAAGTGGTGCCAATAAATTGAAATTTACCATCAGATAAAGCCGGCTCTAAAGCCATAAATAAATCATTGGTTTCCGGCATTCCCTTGTTAATGGAAGATAGGTAATGAACTTCATCCACAAATAAAATAATATTCTCGGCTCTGGTAATTTCATCAATAATTTTTGTAATTCTATAGTTCAACTCCGCTCCATCAGCGCTAGAAGCTAATCTCGAAATTTCCAAATTTACCAATCTCTTAAATCTTAAATCCCGACTGGTAACTCCTCTTACTATCTCTTGGGCAATTCCTTTAATCAAAGTGGTTTTTCCGCTTCCGGGCTCACCAATCACCAAAGCATTATTCATCTTTTTTCTTCCTAAAATATTAACAATGTCAGCAATTATTTCTTTTTTTCCAATAATTTCAGGGAGTGAAGCTTTTAAAGCTTGTGCAGTTAGATCAGTACTATATATATCCAAAGTAGGAGTCGGCACTCCCGTCCAAGCTCGATTCACGCCACCCATGGGTCGAGCTACAAACTCTTTTTCCCACAAAAAGGGAGTTTTTCCCCACAACCTTTTTCTTTTTAACCAAGCAACAGTAATTACTGCCTCATTGTATCGCCAGTCATTATGCTTTAATAAAGCCAACAAAAAATGCTTGCTACTAAGACAATCATCTTTTAATTGATTAGCCTCATTTAAGGCCAATTTTTCCCAGTCTGAAACAATTAAGATCGTCTCTAAATTTTCTAAAGACTTTTCAGACATTTCTAACTGATTTAAAATCTCTAAAACCTTTTCATCTTTTATAATTAATTTTTTTAAAACTTTACTATTATTCTTAGCTAGTTTTATATATTTTTTAAAAGCTCCGGGTCTTTTAGAGATGACTTTACTAACCACCCAAAGTCCTCCAACTAAAATCACCCCAATTTCTTTAAAATAAATCACCGTAACTACCGGAAGTAAAATCCAAACCATCATCCAAAAAATCATAGCCACTATAACTGACCCAAGCACTAATCCACCCAAAATCACTCGAGAGAATCTAAAAATAAAACTTAAAAATCTGCCCACCAAACTGGTATCATGAAACAAAGGTACAAACATCATTCTAAACATCAAAGACACTGCCATCTTGTTATCCAAAAAAACAATTAAATTTCTAAAAAATCGCTTAGATCCAACTAAAAATTTCATATTTTCTCTCTTTTCTTATCCCAAAATTTTCCTCTTCTGCAAAGCAGGGTATCAGCATCTTTTTTATTTTTCATTAAACCCTTAACTATTATTTCAAATAATAATGTATTTTGAGATGCCTTAATTAATATTCTATCATTAACTTTTATTATTTTTTCGCGAAGAGCAACCAAAGCTAAGTTAGTATTCTCAAACCAGTAAATTTTACTTTTATCAAATCCCAAGTTTATGGCTTTAGGTAAAAAGTACTTCTTCATCAAAGGCCCCACCAAGACTATTACATCAGCTACTTTTATTGCTTTTTCCGCTACTTTCTCATGTTCTTTTTGAGCTAAATCTCCCAGCTCCCTCATATCCCCCAACACCGCCACTTTTCTACCGGTAGATCGACTGACAGGGTCTGACCCTGTCAGTGCTCTTAACCCCAGCAACATCGATTCTCTGGATGCGTTATAGCTTGAATCTATTAAAGTGGTATTTTTAATTCCGGGTATTACTCTCATTCTTCCCGGAAGCGCCTTCAAGTTTTTCTTTATTTTTCCCAAAGCTTTCCTTTTATCTATCCCAAAAATCTTCGCCACCGCCACCACAATTACAGTAGGGTCGCACCCTTCCACTTTTACTACTCGAGCTTTTGTTTTATTTGCAAAAGCCACCACTTTTTTATCATTAGTATTTAAGATCGCCCAACCGGCTTTTGGTAAAGAGGTGATTAGTTTACTTTTTTCAATAGCTATATTATCCACCGGATTTCCCTCTAACTTTTCAAAAGCCTCGGTATGAACCGGAAAAACATTTAAAAACACTCCGATACTAGGTTGAATTATACTAAGCAACCACTCCATGTTTTTTGGTTGATAAGGACTATCAACTGCCATCTCCACCACATAGATATCATACTTTTCAAAATTGGTTAAAAGTTTTACCAGCGTCATCGGAATTACCCACAACCAATCAAAAACACTATAATTTCTTACCTTAAAACCCAAGATATCCAAAGGAATTCCAATTTCGCTATTAGCTTTTGCAGACACCTTAACTTTAAAATCATCTTCAAGCGCCGCCTTTATTGCCATCATACAAGATGTTTTACCAACTGAACCCGTCACTCCCACTATCATTGACTTTTGTTTTTTCAACTGTAGTTTAGCCAGAATCTTAAGATACCAAGCTAATAGCCGATACAAACTACCTCTCATGTCTTACTCGGTTGGAGTAATTTTTAAAATCTTATCTCCAATTTTAACTTTATCAACTAACTCCATTCCACTAACCACTTCTCCAAAGTTAGTATATTGGCCGGTTAAAAAACCACAATCAGTCGTGCAGATAAAAAACTGCGAATCATTAGATACTTTAATATCTCCCCCGCGGGCCACTCCCACACTACCGCGTTTAAACTCTACTTTATTAAGCTCAGTCGGCATCTTACCGCCACCGGTTCCATTACCCAGTGGATCACCACCTTGAACCACCCAGTCTTCTACTCGATGAAAATTCAAACCCTCATAATAACCCGTGGTAGCTTTACCCAAAAAATTTAAAACCGTATTTGGCGCCTCTTGTTTATATAATTTAATTTTTACTTCGCCTTCAGCTAACTTTACAACGGCAAACTCAGTTACCTTAACTTCTACTTTCTCTTTTGCTTTTTCTTGGATTTTCATAACTTCTTTCTCAGCTTCAGTTTTTGATACTGGTAGCTTAACCTGTTCTTCTTGGGTTATTTTTTGACCACATCCGGTTAAAAACAAACCAATAATTAATAATAAAAATACTTGCTTTAGCTTCATAATAATTATTCCAATAATTCTTCAATTAAAATAATATCTTCACCACTTGTTTTATTAACATTACCTCCATAAACAGATTCATCAAACTTAAAAGTTTCCAAAATCTGTGCATGAGTTTGATCAAAAAATCCGCCGTTATCAGCCGGATTTTCAATAGTGTAAAGAATTTTATTTTCCACCCCCACCGTTTTTAGTAATATCGGCGCTCCAAACATAAACTGAATTGAAGGAATATCAACCAACATTACTTTTTTCATCTCACTAATTACATTTTTCTCTTCAAATACCTTTTGCCACTCATCAGTATCATCATAAACACTATCAATCACTTTTACTATTAATTTTTTATCACTACTATCTACCAACTCCAAAGAAGAATAAATCGAATCATCGTCAAACTCAACTTCAGTTACAGAAAGTAGGCTAGGGTACTCAAAAGAAAATCCTGCAGAATCTTTATAAATCATTGTCTCAATTGTTGGTACTTCCGCCTGTTTAATACTAATTTCTTTTTCTATAAATTCGTTTTCTTTTTTAGATTTAAGTAAAACATATGCTCCGCCATTAATTATTAAAACTACCAGTACTGCTATAAAAATCTTTATTTTTTTTGACATAAATCTGTCTCAAGTATATCATGTCATTACTATGAAAAAAGTCGGAATCTCTCTTTTTCTCTTAGTTTCTTTATTACTCTTACCCCCCTTTATTTACGCCAAGAAAAAAATTACCAGAACCTCTAAACCAAAACTCACCACCCAATCCGACTACCCCAACGCTCCTTGGACCAAGTTAAAACTTAGAACCGACAGAAATTCTTTAATTTTAGCTATGGGCAACTTAGACTTAGCTGATCAACTCGACTACACTTTAACTTATTATTCAGAAGACATCGGTCAAGGTGTCGAGGGTTCACTTGATCTAGCCAAATCTTCCCAACAAAAAGAATTCCTCTTTGGTACTTGCTCCGGTACCAACTGCACTTATCATCAAGATATCAAAGACATGATTTTCGAGATCATCATCAAACTAAAATCCGGTCAAACTCTCACTCGTCGTTATCAAATCACCCCTTAAAATATCATCACCCTAATCACGCTCCTGGAGCGTGATAGAGGTGGCTACTTTTTCATTGCCTTAACTTTCAATTTTTTTGGCATTAGTTCAATAGCGTAACGCAAAGCAGTTCTTGGCATTCGATGTTTCTCAAGCATTACATAATTAAACACTTCAACCTCATGACACTTACTGGCTTCTTTTAACATCCAACCATAACCTTTTTGCACCATATCATCAGGATCCATTAACAAGGCTTTAGCAGTTTTGATCACCCATTTAATTGCTTTTGGCTTACTCCAAGGATAAATATAAGTTACCGCCGCCGCTCTTTTAACCCACCTATTTTTACTTTTAGCCCATAAAAATAATTTACTTGATAACTCCGGATACTTATTCACCAAAAAACCCAAACTATGAGTACAAAAATCATCGCACTTAGCCCAGTTATCAACATATTTTTTTATCCATCTTTCAAATATTTTAAAATCCCCAGCTTTAAACTCCTTTTTTTTCCAATAAACCCAACTAAAAGCAATCGTAGTTTCCTCGCAATATCCGCTTTTTAGCATTTCTTCACAAATTTTAAAAACCTTGTCTTTTTTTAGGTTTTTAATTAAATAAAACATATTTTTTGCTACTTTTCGTCGATTAGGTACTCTTACTCCGTAATTCTTAACCTTTTCTTTAAAAAACTTTCTCTCCCCATCTCGATATTCCACCTCCATATATTTCTTTAACTCTTTTCTAACCAGC
>JBDRQW010000039.1:0-6476 GCA_043826085.1 Candidatus Beckwithbacteria bacterium
GAAGTTATCAAAGAAAATAAAGAAGTAGTTAAAAAAATTAAAGCCGGCAAGAGTAATGCCATCGGTTATTTAGTCGGTCAAGTAATCCAAAAAACCAAAGGCCAAGCCAACCCCAGTCAAGCTCAAAAACAATTACTTTTACACCTTCAAGGTCCAACCTTGAAGGCTAACTAATCCAAAATATAATTTTTAATTGGACTTAGATCTTCATCAATTTTTTCTACAAAATCTTTATAGTTTAATATCTTATTTTTTCTCTTAAAATCCCTTAAAACTAACTTTGGCTTTATCCAATTTTGAGAAAAATTGCCCAAATAATTTCCATAACTTGAATACTTATAACCTTCAAGGTTGGACCTTGAAGGTAAAATATTTACTGGATTTCTATGAATATACTTTGACAAATAAGTTAATTGTTCCTCAGAATCAATTAAAACCGCCTTATAATTTCCTTCAAATAATGGTCCTCGTCTCTTATATCGTTTATTAAAATATAAAGAGTATTTTGTACCCATAGATTTCATAAAATATCTAATTAAATATTTATCTTTTTGAAATAAAAGTATGTGATAATGATTTGGCATTAAACAGTAGGCAGCCAGAGTAATTTGTTCAAAATAATTAAATAATTGTCTAGATGGAGAAACCTTCAAGGTTGGACCTTGAAGGTCTGGTGAAGATAAATAAAATTTTAAATAAAACAAAAACATTTTATAATCTTTAGCATCTCTAAAAATCTTTTGACCAGCCACACCCCTATTATAGATATGATAAAAAGAGTTTTCTTTATAAACTTTGACAATATTTTTTACTGGCATACCGGAAGTATACACCTTCAAGGTCCAACCTTGAAGGTACTTGTCAAGATTCAATTTTAAAAATAAGATAGGGTAATGTTAGATTTTGTTCACCTTCATGTTCATACCGAATTTTCACTTTTAGACGGTCTCTCTCATATCGACGATCTTTTAGACAAAGCCAAACTCCAAAAAATGAAATCCGTTGCCATTACTGATCATGGAGTTATGTACGGCGCCATTAAGTTTTACAACGCCGCCATCAAGGCCGGTATCAAACCAATCATTGGCGTTGAAGCCTACATTACTACCTCAGACCTTGAAGACAAAACTCCAGGTATTCAAAAACAAACTCGCCACCAACTCTTATTAGCCAAGAACCATAAAGGTTATCAAAACCTAATGAAATTAACCTCTCTAGCTCACCTTAAAGGTTATTACTATCGTCCTAGAATTGACTATAAAACTTTAGAAAAATACCATGAAGGAATCATAGCCACCTCATCGTGCATTCAGGGAATCATTCCTCAACTGATTTTAGAAGGGCAAGATAAAAAAGCCCTAGAACAATGCAAGTATTTTTTAAAACTTTTTAAAAAAGATTTTTACCTTGAGCTTCAAAAACATGAAGGCTTAAAAGAGCTTGATCTAGTTAATAAAAAACTCTTAGAATTTTCAAGGCAACTTGGCATTCCCATTATTGCCACCAATGACGTTCACTATGTTAACCAAGAAGACGCCAAAGCTCAAGATGCTTTGTTAGCCATTCAAACCAAAACTACTTTATCCGATGAAAAAAGAATGAGCATGATTGACTCGCCCACTTATTATTTAAAATCAACTGAAGAAATGAGACAGCTTTTTCCGGACTTAAAAGATGCTCTAAAAAATACCTTAGAAATTAGTGAGAAATGCAACTTAAAAATTGAGACCGGCAAATGGATTCTTCCGGATTTTCCTTTACCCAAAGGTTATAGCGATACCGATAAATACTTTATTGACGCATCAAACCAAGGCTTAAAACAACGTTTTCAAAAAATCACCAAAGAAATGCAAACCAGGCTAGATTACGAGCTTGACATCATCACAAAAAAAGGTTTTGCCACTTACTTTTTAATTGTGGCAGACTTTGTTAACTGGTCTAAGAAAAATAAAATTAGAGTAGGTCCCGGTCGTGGCAGTGTGGCTGGTTCCTTGGTTGCTTATGCTTTAAGAATTACCTCAGTTGACCCCATTTTTCACAATATTCCTTTTGAAAGATTCATGAACCCGCAACGGCCCAGTCCGCCAGATATTGACCTGGATTTTGCTGATAATAGAAGAGATGAAGTTATTCAGTATGTAGCCGATAAATATGGCCACGAAAAAGTAGCTCAAATTATTACCTTTGGCACCATGGAAGCAAGGGGAGCTGTTCGAGATATTGGTCGAGTTTTAGGCATGCCTTATTCAGATCCGGACAAAGTGGCCAAACTCATCCCGGTTGGTTTTAGTATTGAAGAAGCAGTCGTTAATGTTCCGGAACTACAAGAATTAAACCGCCAAGAAAAATTTAGAGAACTCCTTTCCTTAGCTAAAAAAGTAGAAGGCACTGCTCGTCACGCCTCGACTCATGCTGCCGGTGTAGTTATTTCAGATAAAGAATTAACCGATTATACGCCAATTCAAATTGAAAATAAGCATAATCGAGTCATTACTCAATATGATATGTATTCATTAGATTGTAATGTTTCTCCTGACGCCATTGGTTTACTTAAAATTGACTTTTTGGGTTTAAGAAATTTGACCACTCTTCAAAGTGCCATTGATTTTACTTTAAAACACTCCAAAGTTAAAATTGACGTTTCCGAACTTCCTTTAGATGATAAAAAAACTTTTAAATTACTTCGTAGTGGCCATACCGTTGGTATTTTTCAATTGGAATCAAGCGGCATGAAAAGAGTAGTCAGAAAACTTCAACCATCAAGATTTTCAGATTTAACTGCTATGGTAGCTCTTTACCGACCCGGCCCAATGGAGTTAATTGACGACTTTATTTCAGGTAAATTAAAACCGGAAACCATTAAATATCCTCATCAAGATTTAAAACCTGTTTTAGAAGAAACCTACGGTATTGCCGTTTACCAAGAGCAAGTTCTTCAAATTGCCAATGTCATGGCCGGTTACACTTTAGGCGAAGCCGATATTTTAAGAAGAGCTATTGGAAAAAAGAAACGCTCCATCATGGTTAAAGAAAAAGTTAAATTTATTAAACAATCCCTTGAAAAGGGTTATTCCAAAATCATCGCCGAAAAAGTTTGGAGCTATATTGATAAATTTACCGGCTATGGTTTTAATAAAGCTCACGCTACCGCTTATGCCATGATTGCCTACCAAACCGCCTATATGAAAGCCAACTTTCCGGTTGAATTTATGGCCGCCCTACTCACCGCCGAGTCGGGAAATCAAGACAAAATCCCCATAGTTATTGAGGATTGTAAAAGACTAAATATTAAAGTTTTACCGCCAGATATCAATGAATCTTTAATTGCTTTTAGCATCACTAAAGACAGTAAATCATTAAATAATAAGGCTATTCGTTTCGGTATGTCAGCCGTCAAAAATATTGGCGAAGCTGCCATCAAGGCCATTATTAAAGAGCGAAAGAAAAATAAATTTGCCTCTCTAACTGATTTTTGCAGACGAGTCGATCATCAAAAAGCCAATAAAAAAGTTATTGAAAGTTTAATTTTGGTTGGTGCTTTTGATAAATTTGGTAATCGGGCCCAAATGATTGTCTCTTTAGAGGAGATTAGACAAAAGGCCTCTGATCATCAAAAAATAAAAAATAGTCCTCAAGTATTTATGTTTCAGGAAGATAAGTCAAAAACCTTAATTCCAAAAGATATTTTTCAAGACGTTGATGAATTTACTAAAAATGAGCTTTTAAATTATGAAAAAGAACTATTAGGTTTTTACTTAACAGAACATCCCTTAGCTGATTCTTTAAAAAAAATTAGATCCTTAGCCACTCACGAAATTGGAGATTTGGACGGAGATCTTCATATAGATAAAACTGTCACTGTTGGAGGAGTTTTAAAAGCTGTCAAAAAAATTCTAACCAAAAATAACAATTCTGAAATGGCTTTTGCCACTTTAAACGACGGTTCCGGAGATATTGAATTAGTTATCTTTCCCAAACTATACGCCAAAACTAAAGAATATTGGGAAAACGATCAACCAATCTTAGTTACCGGCAAAATCGATTTAAAAGATAGGTTGGCTATGTTAGTTGAGTCAGCTATTAAACCCGCTTCATTAAGATCTTCTTTAAATACATTTAAGCTAGTCATCGATCAAAATTCGCCAAAATCAATCTTAGTTGACATTAATCAATTATTATTAGCTAATCAAGGTTCAGATAAAATAATTATTGAGTTAAAAAATAACGATTTAATTAGTAAAACTATTGATTTACCTTACGCGGTTAACTTTGGAAGTATCAAGTCTAAAATTATTAAAATACTTGAACCTCATAAAGGCCAAGTTTTAAAACTAAAGTAACTTATGGGAAAAACTAAATACATATTTGTTTCTGGTGGTGTTTTATCTGGTCTTGGAAAAGGCCTGATTACCGCCTCAACTTCTCTGCTTTTAAAAAACCATGGTTTAAAAGTTACTCCAATTAAATGTGAAAACTATCTTAACCTTGACTCCGGTCTCATTAATCCAATTGAGCACGGCGATCCTTTTTTATGCGAAGACGGAACTGAAACAGATATGGACATCGGAACTTATGAAAAGTTTTTAAACGAAGATTTAACCAAAGATAGTTTTATTACCATGGGTCAGATATATAAGTCCGTTATAGATAAAGAAAGAAACTTTGAGTACAAAGGCGAAGATGTTGAAGCTGTTCCCCATGTAACCGATGAAATAATCAATAGAATAAAAAAACTGGCTTTAAAAAACAAGTCAGATGTAGTGGTAATTGAACTCGGCGGTACTGTTGGCGAGTATCAAAATGCTCTTTACTACGAAGCCTCCAGAATCATGAAGTTAAGAGACAAAGACACTGTAATTCACATTCATGTTTCTTACTTGCCAACGCCGCCCCACTTAGGTGAACCCAAAACCAAACCAACTCAACTTTCAGTCAAGCTTTTAAATGGCATGGGCATACAACCGGACATAATAATAGCTAGGGCCGTTTCATATATAGACGAAAGAAGAAGAGAGCGGTTTGCTTTATTTTGTAATGTTGATCCGGAAAGCATTATCTCAGCCCAGGACTTAAAAAACATCTACGAACTTCCATTAATTTTAGAAAAACAAAACTTTTCAAACATTCTTTTAAAAAAATTAAAAATTAAAACGAAAAAACTTAATATAACTAAATGGAAAAAATTAGTTCAATTAATTAAAGTGCCAAAAAAGCATCAAATTACTCTCGCCATTGTAGGTAAATATTTTTCAACCGGGGATTATCACCTCAAAGACTCTTATGCTGCTCTTTTTGATGCTATTAATCATGCTTCTTGGTCAAATAACACTACAATTAATATCAAAGAAATAAACTCACAAAAATCACCAAAAGAAATTCTCAAAAATTTAAAAGAAGTTGATGGTATTATTGTCCCCATTGGTTGGGGAGAGCGAGGAGTAGATGGCATGCTAACCGCCATTAACTTTGCCAGAACCAAAAAAATTCCCTATTTAGGGCTTTGTTTTGGTATGCAACTGGCTGTAGTTGAATTTGCCAGAAATGTTGCTGGTCTAGCTAAAGCTCACACTACAGAAGTAGATCCAAAAACAAAGTATCCTGTAATTCACATTATTCCGGATCAAATTAGAAATTTAAAATCACGAGCTTATGGCGGTACTATGAGGCTAGGTTCTTGGGATTGCAAAGTAAAAGAAAATACTCTTGCTTACCAATGTTACCGAAAAACCGATATTTCCGAAAGACACCGTCATCGTTACGAATTTAATCAAGATTATTTAGAACACCTTACATCAAAAGGTCTAATTATCTCAGGAAAGTCAAAAAAGGAAAACTTAGTTGAAATTATTGAACTAAGTAAAAAAGATCATCCATTTTTTATTGGTACTCAGGGGCATCCAGAGTATAAATCAAGACCTCTAAATCCTCATCCAATCTTTTTAGAATTTATAAAAGCTTGCATAAAAAACAAGAAAATGTGATACAATCACCCCTATATGGCATTGAAAACAAAGATACTAGACACAGAAATTAAAGTTGGTGACACCATTAATGTTACTCAAGAATTCATGTCTGGAGATAAAATTCAAAAGCAGATTTTTACCGGTATTGTTATGGGTATTAAAGGTAGACAAGAAGGTAAATCGTTTACTGTTAGAAAGATTTCATCGGATGGTATTGGTGTTGAAAAAATTTGGCCGGTTCTATCTCCTAATTTAGTTAAGGTAGAAGTTAAAAGAAAAGGTAATCCAAGACGAGCAAAACTAAATTATTTAAGATCAAGAATCGGCAAAGGCGCCCTTAAGGTTAAGGCAATAAATAAATAAAGCCTTCTAATCCCCCACATTATCTGATAAAATACTTGTTTACTATCCCATTTATGGGCCGTTAGCTCAGTTGGTAGAGCATCTGCCTTTTAAGCAGAGTGTCATAGGTTCAAGTCCTATACGGCTCACAAAGGATTGATATATCAATCC
>JBDRQW010000040.1:0-7950 GCA_043826085.1 Candidatus Beckwithbacteria bacterium
TCCAGAACGGATACCTTGTTACGACTTCACGCTGATCGCCGACCTTACCTTAGTACTTAGCAACCTAAGCCCTTCGGGCACTGCCGACTTTCCTCATGTGACGGGCGGTGTGTACAAGAAATGAGAACGCATTCACCGCGGTCTGCTGACCCGCGATTACTACCAAGTCCGACTTCATGTGGGCGAATTTCAGCCCACAATCTGAACTGAGGGGGGGGTTGAAGGATTAGCTCCCCATTACTGGTTCGCAACCCGCTGTCCCCCACCATTGTAGGATGTGTGTTGCCCTGGATGTAAGCGCCGTGCTGACTTGACGTCATCCCCTCCTTCCTCCCGGCTTGTAGCCGGGCAGTCTCGTATGATATACAACATACGATGGGGGTTGCGCTCGTTGCGGCACTTAAACCGACGCCTCACGGTACGAGCTGACGACAGCCATGCAGCAGCTGTCACTGGTGTTCTTGCGAAAAAATCGTGTTTCCACAATCGGTCACCAGGATGTCAAACCCAGGTAAGGTTCTTCGCTTTGTATCGAATTAAACCACATGCTCCCCTGGTTGTGCATTTCCCCGTCAATTCCTTTGAGTTTTAGCCTTGCGGCCGTACTCCCCAGGCGGCCCACTTAACGCGTTAGCTTACGACAGTCCTAATAAATTAAAACCATCTAGTGGGCATCGTTTACGGCTTGGACTACAGGGGTCTCTAATCCCTTTTGCTCCCCAAGCTTTCGTTCATCAGCGTCAGTAAATTCCTAAAGGCCTGCCTTCGCCCTTGGTGTTCTTTTCGATATCAACGGATTTCACCCCTACACCGAAAATTCCAGCCTTCCCGAAATTACTCAAGTTTAGCAGTATGACTAGCAGTTCTTTGGTTGAGCCAAAGGATTTCACTAACCACTTACTATACCGCCTACGATACTCTTTACGCCCAATAAATCCGGATAATGCTTGTACCCTACGTATCACCGAGGCTTCTGGCACGTAGTTAGCAGGTACTTTCTAGAGGGGTACCGTCATTATCTTCCCCCTCCACAGCGGTTTACGACCCGAAGGCCTTCGTCCCGCACGCGGCGTCGCTGCGTCAGGCTTTCGCCCATTGCGCAATATTCCCAGTTGCTGCCACCCGTAGGTGTAGGCCCCGTGTATCAGTGACCTTGTGGGGGATCATGCTCTCACATCCCCTACCCGTCATAGCCTTGGTGAGCTTTTACCTCACCAACAAGCTGATAGGATATAGGCTCCTCTCTTGGCGGCCAGTTATGACCTTTGCTCCGAAGAGATTATGCGGTATTAGCCCCGCTTTCGCGAAGTTATTCCACACCCAGAGGTAGATTCCTATATATTACTCACCCGTCCGCCACTCACTAGTAAACTAGTTCGTTCGACTTGCATGCTTAAGGCACGCCGCCAGCATTCATCCTGAGCCAGGATCAAACTCTCAAAAATACATTCGACTTCGTTCAGTATTTTTGTACTGAGTTATACCGAATGTACAAAAAAATTTGATTGCTCAATAAATTTACTTTCTACCACTTCTTAAATTGACAAAAAATTTCACTATTCACTTTTCAAGGTGCTAAAGGATTTCTCCTCGGACGGTGTGATTTATCACTCCTCCGAGGTGGAACCGTTATAACATAAAAAAATCCCGATCAGAATCGGGATAAACCCCAAACCTGGTAATTTCTTCATGTCATGACTATGCATTATATCAATAATCCTCTTCAAATCAACATCAATTTAAAAACAGAAGGGTCGCACCCTTCCCTTAACCCTCAATCACCCCGCCCCCCAAACAAACAGTAGGATCGCACCCTTCCATCTTTTGATAAAAAACCGCCACTTGCCCCGGCGCCACCCCAAAAACTTTCTCTTTCAACTTAACCCTAAAAGTCTTCTGCCTCTTATCAATTTCTGAATGATGAATATCATTCAAACTTCTAATCTCTTTAATCGACTTTAGGGGGCGAATGTCCCCCCCATGCCTTATTCTCACCAAAAATTCGAGGTTCGTAACCTCGAATTTTTGAACCATAAACTCATCTCTCATCAAATCTCCCTTTTCCCCCACCACCAACAAATTCTTGTCCTTATTCTTACTCACCACAAACAAAGGTTTACTCTCATTAGTTTTCACTCTCACCTCAAACCCATGCCTCTGTCCAATCGTATAAAACTCATGACCCTTATGCTTCCCAATCAACCTCCCCTTTTTATCCACCACTTCCCCCTCATGCTCTTTTATCCTGGTTTTTAATAAATCTTCAAAGCTAATCTTGTGTCCAATAAAACAAATCCCGCTGGTACTTTTTTTATCCCACACATGTATCCCTCTTTTTTTAGCCTCCCGTCTCACTTCACTTTTTAACATTCCCCCAATCGGAAAACAAACCTTCTCAAACTTACTCCTCTCCACCATCGCCAAAAAATACGTCTGATCTTTATGCTTATCAAATGCCATAAAAAGTCTTCCGCCACTATCAATAGCTGTAAGGGGTGAATACCCTTTACTCTTCTTAATTTCTTTGCAGAGTTTACCCGGCGAATGCCGGGCAAAATGCCCCGTCGCGATCTTATCAAAACCATTCTTCATCCCCCAATCCAAAAACAAGCCAAACTTAATCTCTTTGTTACACAACACATCCGGATTCGGCGTCCGCCCCTTTTTTACTTCCTCAAAAAACCAATCCATCACCTTTTTTTTATACTCCTTCTTAAAATCCAATACCTTCATTTTTATCCCCAGCTTTAATCCCACCCTCATTGCATCTTTTCGATTCGAATCAATCCCACACCCCGGCTCCCCCCAACAATCCAGATAAACCCCAGTCACCTCATGCCCCCCCTCCACCAATAAACTAGCCGCCAACGACGAATCCACCCCTCCGCTCATGGCAACTGCTATTTTAAACTTCTTCATACACCGCATTATACAAAATTCTGTTAACTTATTTTAAAAATATCTAACACAAAACTAAAATTTGACAAATAAAAAAATATCATCTATTCTTATTTTATGATAAAAAAAGATTTGTATAAGTTGTTATCAAGAAAAAATAAAAAGTTATTTAAATATTTGATTGTTTTCGTGATTTTGATGTTGGGGTTAATTTCAACAATAATCATTCAAAAAAAAAGCAGTTTGGATATAAGATCTAGTGCAAAAACTAATAATAAATGTTTAGATCATAAGAAAACTCACAAATTGTGTCGTGGAGAAGCAGACGGATTTATTCCTGAAAAATATCGTTATGGAAATAGAAAAAAGTGCGTAATGAATAAAAAAGGTTTCTGTCAATTAAAAAATATAGCTAATGAGGGAGAAAATTGGGTTTCGAAATTTGATATTTGTCCTGGACCTTATGATGAAGATCGTACGGGATGGCTTGGATTACCAATGAACTATCCTCTTTATGACCTGAAGAATAAATTGATAGGAGGAAAAAAGTGTTCTCTGCCAGCATTAAAAAACGATTACCAATATTGTCCGCCTGGGGTAGAAGCAAAAGTATTGCTTCCAAATCAACTCTATAAATGCCCATAAGGTTAGGAAAGAAACTTACAAATTAAGAATAGATTTGTATCAAAGTAACTTTTACTCAGCCCTGGAATAACAATACCGTATCCAACACAATTAACTGGTTTAATTAATTGTTATAATATCTTTATGCCAACCATCACCAATACCAACGCCATAATCCTTCTTGAAGCCGCCAAAAAACTTGGAATAAAAACTCAAATCCTACAATCCAAACCCTTCAAAATTAACTTCACTCACCAAAATAAATCCCATATCATTCGTTCCAAATCTTTCAACCTAAACACCTCTTCGCAAGCTCTAGAAATCTCCAAAAACAAATCACTAACCAATCAAACCCTTGCCCTAGCCAACCTCCCCACCCCCAGACACACCACCGCATCCTCTCCTCTCAACTACCAAGACTGCAACATCCCCTTTCCTCAAGTTATCAAACCCTCAACCGGTGAGAAAGGCAAACACGTTTATCTTAATATCAAAGATCAATCAGCCGGCCAAACTGCCGTTAATCATGTCCTATCTCACTATCCCGAAGTTCAAATCGAAACCTACCACCAAGGCGATGACTACCGCTTTTTATGTTTAAACTTCAAGCTCATCGGTTTAGCCAAAAGGCTTCCCCCAACTATTACCGGCGATGGAAAATCCACCATCAGACAACTCATCGAAATAGAAAACCTTCGCCGTTTTACTCTCAACCAAAAAGCCGGCCGCCGCATGCTCAACCGTATGCGAAACTGGCCCCGCCTCGCCTTCAATCTCCACCTACAGGGTCTCTCCCTGCAGGCTGTCTTACCTCAAGAAAAGACTATCGAACTCTACAAAATCCCCAACTTCTCCACCGGTGGTTCCGTCACCACTATCGATATCTCCACCATCCACCCCTCTCTTATTAATCTCGCCGAAAAAGTAGCCAAAACCATCGGCCTTCAAATCTGTGGTATTGATATGCTTGTCAAACAAGCAAGGTTACGAACCCTGCCTGCGCAGGCAGGTCTCAGATGTTCAAAAGTTCGTAACCTCGATCAAATTAAGGTCATCGAAGTCAACTCCGACCCCGGCCTCCGTCTCCACGACTGGCCCAACAAGGGCACCCCCCAAAACGTCTCTCAAAAAATCCTAAAGTCTATTTTCCAACCATAAAAACTTATTAGGTTCGTAACCTAACAACACTTCCCCAACCTACCTCAACAAAAACTCAATATCCTTTTTTGTCAACCCCTTACCCTTGCCGGCACTTGAAATAAAATTCTCAATCAAGCCTTTTTTCTTTTCCTGCAACTTCAAAATCTTTTCCTCAATCGAATCCTTTACCAGCATTTTATAAACATGCACTTTATTTTCCTGTCCAATCCGATGCGCCCTATCCGTGGCCTGCCTTTCCACCGCCGGATTCCACCACGGATCATAATGAATCACATAATCGGCTTTAGTCAAATTCAGTCCCAACCCCCCAGCTTTCAAACTTAATAAAAATATTGGAAACTTATTAGTTTTCTGAAACAAATCAATCATTTTTTGCCTATCAACCCCCCTTGTTTTACCTGTCAAAATCAAAAACTTCAAACCCTGCTCATTTAACTCATCTTCCAAAATACTCAACATCGAAGTAAATTGGCTAAAAATCAATAATTTATGCCCCTCCTCAAGCGCGGTTTTAACCAACTCCAAAACCGCTTCCAACTTCACTGAAACTTTAGCTTCACGAATATATTTTGGCAATTTAAAAGCATCCTTGCGTTCGCCAAGTTTTAACAACTTAGGATGACAACAAACTTGCCTCAATCTCAATAAAGCCTCTAATACTTGAATTTGACTTTTCTTCACCCCCTGATCATCAAGAATTTTAAAAATCTTAACCTGATAATAAGACTTAATCGCCTCATACAATTTCCTCTGCTCCTCATCCATCACACACCAATTTATCTGTTCAAATTTTTTAGGCAACTCCTTCAAAACCTCCTGCTTATCCCGTTTTAGCACAAACGGTTTTATCAATCGCTTTAAATAATCCTCTGTTTCTTTATCCTCGTTCTTCTCAATCGGCTTAACAAATTCATCTTTAAATTCCTTCAACGAACCCAACATTCCCGGATTTAAAACCGCCATTTGAGACCACAAATCCGTTAAATTATTTTCAATCGGAGTGCCGGTCAAAGCCAATCGATAGTCAGCCTTCAAACTTCGAGCCGCCTTATTAACTTTTGTTGCCTGATTTTTAATTGACTGCGACTCGTCTAAAACCAAATAATGCCACCGCCTGTTTTTTAATTTCTCCACATCTCGCCTTAATAAAGCATAACTGGTAATCACTATCTCCGCCTCACTTTTTTTAGGTAATTTTCTATCAGGTCCGGCATAAATACTTGATCTTAAAAAAGGTGTAAATTTTTCCATTTCCAACTTCCAGTTATAAACCACGCTCGTCGGCGCCACAATCAAAGACAATCGTGGCTTTTTTAATTTTTCATAACCATCAGCCAAAACCGCCAAAGCCTGTACGGTTTTTCCCAAACCCATATCATCCGCCAAAATTCCCCCAAAACCAAACTCCCGCAAAAAATACAACCAACTTACCCCATCTTTTTGATAATCCCGCAAATTTGCTTTTAAATTTTTAGCTAAACCAACCTTATTGATTTTTGAAAAATTCCTCATTTTTTTAATTCTTTTTTTCCAGTCTTTAGTCAATTTATCCTCATCAATTATATCTGTTAATGACTCCAACACCCCAACGTCCGTTGACTTAAATCTAATCGCTCCCGTCTTTTCATTTTGCAAGCGTTTTAATCTCCTAATTTTATCCAACCATTCTTTTCCCAAAAAATACTGTTCCCCTTTCACCTTAACAAAAGGCGAACCCGGCATCACTCCTTCCAACAAACTTGCCAAAGAAACTGCTTTTTCGTCAAAATTTACCTGACCTTTAATATCCAACCAATCAATCCCCGAACTTGTTTTAATTTCAAATTTAGGCTTTGAACGCACTATTGGTTTTCTATCTCCCCTCAACCAAATTTCCCAGTCTTCAGGTAATTTATTTAAAAAATCCAGATTAAAAGCATAATCCAAATCAATCGGAAATTTAATCCCTTTTTTCAATTTTAAAATTTCACCGGCTATTTTCAAAACTTCTTTTTCTCGTTTAAAATCACGCTTCACCAAACCGAATTTATTTTCCACAATCTCCACTACCAACATCTTTTTTTTCAAATCACGACTGCCAACCCCTTCATCACCATACTTAAAACCAATATCCACTCGCCAAAACAATGAACTGGTATCCAAATTAAAAATCGTTTTTGGTTGACCCGTTTTAATATTCTTAAACCAAGACTCGGGCAATTCTAACGGCAAGTAATTACTTAATCTAGCCAAAGATTTAAACATTCTTGTTTTAAAAATTTCCTGCTCATCCAACTCCGGACTTTTAACCATCTTTTCAATCACTGAAGCTTTAGCTTTATTACTTAATTGAAAAATCCTCTCATCCTCGGTTATCAACACCACCGGATCATAAAACAAAACATGCTTTACCTTAGTTTTACTTACCAAATTATCTTTAAACTTCAACTCTGGCTTCCACTTTAAGACCCCCTTTTCAACCCTTCCTTTTAAAACAAATTTAACCGACTCCGGATAAATTTTAGCTAAATTCCCCGGCTTTTCAAAAAATACAAAATCTTTTTTTATGACTAAATTTAAAAATCGATGTATGGAATAATTTGTCAATTTAACCGCATGATCTCCACGCCAACCATAATTATTATAATCATGCTCATAATCTAAAATCCGTAGCATTTGCCTATCAAGATCGGTTAAATAATTTGGATTTCTGGACAACATTCCCCTCGCACTTTGAAAATTATTAAATCTCACCTCGCCACTACTTTTTATCCTTTGATACCTACCGACTTTTACTATCAAATACTCTCCGGATTTTTGTTCTTCTTGGATATATTCCCATTGCTCACTTTTATAAATATCAATCACAAAATAAACCCCGCCGTCATTATCCTTAACTTGCTTAATCTCCACCCCTTTTTCCAACCCCTCCAACCAACTTAATAATGGAAGGTTCGCACCCTTCCGTTTTCTCGGTTCAACACCTTTCTCGTGATCTTGCCGATCCAACCAACCGGGTAATTCCCACACCTTCGGGTTTCGAACCTTGCCCAAGTTCCGAACCTTTCGATATTCCGGTTCATAACCTTTTTCCCCCTCCAACTCCCTCCTCAAATTATCGTCTCTGGCAATTAAATAAGCTAAAGCAACAGTATGCTTGCAAGTCGGTCTATAAGGACAATTACAATCATCAATATATTCGTTTCCTTGTTTACGAATACTAGTCGTATAAACCTCAGTTCCATAAACCCGAGCCTCGATAAAACCGCTTTCAACCTTGACCACCTT
>JBDRQW010000041.1:0-5874 GCA_043826085.1 Candidatus Beckwithbacteria bacterium
GCTCATATATTCAGCAGGCCTAATTTACCTATCTTACCACAAAAAATTCTGTTATAGTATTTTCACTGCCCTAAATTATGCCTAAACCAAAATCTTGGCAGCTCAATCTTTTCTACCTCATTCTCTTTTTAATTCCCTGCAATCTTGCTAAACATTTTATCCTTCCCTCATCCTATGTCTCCGGCATTTTAGTCGACTACCTCATCCCAACTATATATATTACCGATATTCTAATCATTATCCTCCTAGGTTCGGAACTTCAGCAAGTAATCTTGCGATCTCGACAAATGTCGAGACTAGTTCCGAACCTTCTATTCTTCCCCGCCCTCCTCCTTCCCTTAGTTATCTTTGCCTCTTCGCCGATCCCGGCTCTATATAAATATCTAAAAATTTTACTACTCATTTTATTTTCTATCTGGATCAAACAAAACATTAATCTAAAAAAACACTCTACCCATATTATCAACACCTTGTCCGCCAGCGTTCTTTTCCAATCCCTTCTGGCTCTAACTCAATGGTTTAAACAATCATCTGTCTTTAATTATCTACCTTTCGGAATCCAACCTTACAACTCAGCCACCCCCAATATTGATAAAATCACTTGGTTCACCGGCGCTATTAAAATACCCCCCATGGGAACCTTCCCTCACCCCAACGTCCTAGCCGGCTTCCTAGCCGTCATCCTCCCCCTAATCCTCTGTAAGGGTCTCTCCTTGGGTTCGGAACTTTCAGCGGTCTGCAGTCCCGTCAAAAAGTCGGGACGAAAGATAGTTCCGAACCTTCTTCGCATCCTGCCTTTATTTTTAGGCCTCATCACCCTTTTCCTCACCTTCTCCCTTTCCGCTTGGTTGGCTTTTCTCTTAATTGGTCTCCCACTTGTGCTCAAATCCCACCTTAAAATTCCACCAAAAAAATTCATCTTTATTTACTCCGGACTATTTTTAATCCTCTTTTCTTTTGCCACCAGCTTTACCTTCCTGGCTCCGGCCAGTTCTTTTTCCCGTCGTTCCCAACTAACCAATATTTCCCTTAAAATGATCAAAGACAAACCCATATTTGGCGTTGGCCTAAACAACTTCACTATCAACATGGAGTCTTACGGCCACGTCACCGCCACTACCAGATTTCTCCAACCGGTTCACAATATATATTTATTAATCCTCTCCGAAACCGGCCTGATCGGCTTCCTTGCCTTTATTTACCTAATAGGTTCGGAACTTCAGCAAGTACACTTGCGACTCCGACGAACGTCGGAGCTAGTTCCGAACCTTAAAATCTTCTGGATCCCTCTCCTAACCCTCCTATTCCTCGGCCTCTTCGACCACTACCCTTTAACCATCCACCAAGGCCTACTTCTCTTTTTTATCTTTCTCCCCTTTATCTAACTACATTTTGCGGGGCACCTCTATCCCCAATACATGTAACCCTTGCTTTAAAATCTCCCCCGTCGCCATCGTTAACCACAATCTAAACTCTTTTTGCTCTTTAGTCTTGGCCGTTAAAATTTTATGCTTATTATAAAAACTATTATATTTCTGGGCCAAATCATAAAGAAAATTACAAACTAAATTCGGTGCCAACTCCTCCGCCGCCTCCACCAACACCTCCTCAAATCGATACAAAGACCTCAGTAAAACATCCTCCTCGCCACTCAACTCTCCTTCGCAAACATACGAGTTCGTAACCCGTATGTTTGCTTTCCTCAACACCGATTGACACCGAGCGTAGGTATACTGCAAATACGGCCCGGAATTACCATCCAAAGAAACCGAAGAATCAATATCAAAAGCAATTTTTTGCATCGGACCAACTTTCAAAAAACCATACTTCACCGCCCCCACTCCAATCATCTCCGCCGTCTTTTTATCCACCTCAAAAATTTCCCTAACCTTCTTTACCGCCTCATCTAGCAACCACCAACCGGTCACCACCTTGCCTGTTCTTGAAGACATCTTGCCACCCTTTAAATCCACCAATTCATAAACCCGATGATGTTGTTTTCCTTTGTATTTTTTTGGATCTATCAACTCCTCCACCTTAAAAGTCACCTCAAAAAAACTTTTCTGTTCCGGACCGACTACATGAATACACTTATCAAGCTCCCCAAAATCACTGAACTCTTGTGGTGCCAATCCCAGCTCCTTAGCTTCGTAAGTTGATAAACCAATACTATTAATAAACACCCTGGTATCAATACCATACTTAGAACCATCAAACACCACCGCCCCTTTACTCTTTTTCAAAATTCCTTTTTTCAAAGCCTTTTTGGCAATCTCCAAACCATCACCACACCCCGATTCAAAATAAAGCTTATCATATTTTGTCCCCACTCGTTTATAAATCAACTCAAAGTACTCCAAACTCCAACCTCTAGTTTCTTGCAACAACTCAATTATCTCACCTTTACCATCATAAATTTGTTTATTAAACTCAATAATCTCTTTTTTAGCTCCTTCGTCATCCTCATAAGCCTGTGACCCCTTAGCATAAGCCTTTCCAAGGAACTCAATTCTCTCAAATATTGACTTAGTTTTAACTAGATCGTATTCTTTCGATATACTTAAAATACCCCAAATTGCCTTAGCAATATGAAGGCCAACATCACCCTGATAATTAGTCCTAATCACTTTCACCCCCACTGTTTCCAATATCCTGCTAATCGACTCACCTAGTAAAATATTCCTCAAGTGGCCAATATGAAACTGCTTATGAGTATTCGGGTGAGCATACTCCACCATCACTTTCTTGCCCCACCTTACCTGTGCTTTAACCCCTCCCCCTAGCACTCTTTCCGCCTCACTGACAAGAGCCTCCTCTTGGATTGATATATTAATAAAACCCGGCCCCGCCACCTCAATTTTTTTAATCAATTTCTTTGACATTCCTTCGCCTAATTTTTTAGCTATTTTCTCGGCTAACTCTCTCGGGTTCTCGGGTTCCGAACCTCCAGACCTCGTTGGTTCGGAACTTTCAGATGTTCCAAAGTTCCGAACCTTGGTATTTCTCGACCACCCCACCATTGCCACATTGCAAGCAAAATCCCCATGATCCATATCCTCCGGATGCTCCACCACAAATGTAACTTCCCCCAACCCCAAACTCTTTACTACTTTTTGGATTTCTTTTTTAATTTTTTCTCTAATCATCTTGACTTTTTTGTATATTTTGATATTATATATCTACCTACCCCGTATCTTGATGATGCGGGGATTTTTTATTGATATAATTCTCATTTGAGGCGGATCTTTCTTCCCCTTTTTAAACTTAGTTAAAAAATTTAACACATATGCCCGACTTACCCCATGAGCAATCCCTGCAGAAAATCTATTTGGTAGAAAAAGCGCTTTTGTAGATATTCCAAAAAACTTAACTACTTCAATCGGGTAAATCAAATCAGCATCCCCAGTCATCACTACCACTTGGCCACAGTTACCTAATAAAGCATCTTTTACAATATCCACCGCCATATGAACATCAACCCCTTTCTCTTTGCCTGTTGTTGGCGATCGATGACCTTTGTAAAAAAATACATTCTTAGTCTCTTTTACTTCTCGATAAAATAAAGCCTCTGTTGTGGTCAATTTTTTTCTTTGCTTTGAATTCATATATGAAGCATAGAAAAAGACCTTATCTACACGTATTATTTTTTTAATCTCCTTCATCAGATAAGTAAAAGAAAGGTATTGATGAGGTCCAAATAATACATTCTGCCCTGCAAATAAATTAGTCCCATCAATATATAAATTGGTCATTTTTTTATTCGTCTTGCCTGGTTTTTTCTTAAAAACTTCATCCAAAATCATTTTATCAGTAATCTTCAGCTTTAATTTCTTGGCAATAGAAAATATAGCACTCAAATAATCATCCTCAAAAACAGGACTTGAACCTGATTCGCTTTCCGGATCGTCAAGATAATAATAACTTCCCATACTATTTCATTCTACCCCATTTTTGGATCAAATTACCATAGATTTTAACAGCCTGAGGAATCTTACTTAAATAACAATATTCATTCGCTTGATGAGCACACTCTTTTTCCCCCGGCCCCACTACCACTGCCGGTATATTCAGCAAGGTAAAAAAACACATATCGTTCGACCAATCCGCCACCGTCAACTTGGCCCTAGGAACTATCTTTGTTGCTACCCCAACAATCTTTTCCTTCTTATCAGTTACCTCCCAATACCCCGGCTCGGCCATCAACTCTACTTCAGCCAATCCTTTTAATTCTTGCTTAATCTTCTCTATCACCTGATGATGACACTTTGGTGTCGTTCTGATATCTACCGTTATCTTACACAAACCACCAATTTTATTTGGACTTTTCTCACTCCCCGATTTAATAAAAGTCGGTATAGCCATACTCGGCTCTCCTAAAACCGGATCTTTAAAATCTTCTTGCCACTCCACCGCCAAACCCTCCAACTTCTTCATCACCGACACCATCTTCCACACCGCGTGATCACTTTTACTCACCGGCTTCGAACCATGTCCCGACTTACCCTTAGTGGTAATCTTTACAAAAACATTGCCTTTATGACCCAACTCTATCTCTTTTAAACCTGTCGGTTCCACCAAAACTCCGGATATATCAATATATTCATTAATATATCCTTCTGATACAAACCAATCCAAAAAACTCTTAGTTCCCGAACCATCAACCTCCTCTTTAACTACAAACGTCAGCCACACATCCACCGCCGGTTTCTGTTTTACCAACTCTTCACCTAGCAACATCAAACTCGCCACCCCCGCCTTCTCATCACTGGCCCCCGAACCATAAATCTTACCCTGCTTCACTACCGCCTTAAACGGATTAGTCTTCCACAAAACCAAATCCCCCGCATTAACCGTGTCCACATGAGCATTAAAGATCAAAGCTTTGCTCGAATCCTCACCGGAAACCTTCACCACCACATTCTCACCTTGCCAGAAAGACTTCAATCCAACCTTTTCAAACCACCCCAAAATATACTCCTGAATTTTCTTCTCTTCCCCGGAATACGACTTTATCTCGATTAACTTTTTTAATAACTTCATAGTTTTCCTTTCACTTCAAATATCGTATCTGCACACCTTTGGCCCTCGCTCATATCAGACTTATCACAATGACAATCCTTGCAGGGCTCAAATAACTCATCCGGTAACTTTGATTGATCAAGTACTTTTAAACCCATCTTTTCAAAAATCGGCCCCGAATTTTTCTTATTTCCAAAAGTAACCAACCACTTATCATCTGGTACAGTAGAAATTGCCTCAGCCATCAACTCTTTGCCAATCCCCTTATCTCTATACTCTTCCTTTACCGCCCAAGCCCCAAACTCTAATATCACCTCTGTCCAAGCGGTTAAACCGGCCACTCCCAATACCTGACTATCTTCTCCTTCTGTCAACGCCAATACCAACCAGCCGGCTTGAGCCATTTGTTGTAAATCTTCAATTTTCTGTACCAACATCAATCCTTGTTCGGCATACTCATTAATTAATCCCACGGCCTGATCAAGCCAAGCTTTACTTGGCTCACTCACTATTTGAACTGAATAATTCGGTATTTCCTTCATACAAAAAGCC
This sequence comes from Candidatus Beckwithbacteria bacterium, assembly GCA_043826085.1. Taxonomy (GTDB): domain Bacteria; phylum Patescibacteriota; class Microgenomatia; order UBA1400; family CG1-02-47-37; genus CAXBYZ01. Next base: position 5,572 of record JBDRQW010000041.1, read on the forward strand.
CCTTCGGCTATCAAATTAATAATAGTCAAAGGGGCCCTTCAGGATTTATCCTGAGCTTGTCGAAGGACGTTACCACCCTATTTTGTTCTCAAGCGCTCCGTTTCTAATGTGACACGCTTTAGCATCTTTACACTTGCCAGTGCTTCGTATTTTGACGAAGAATATATCAGGATCGCGACTCCTACTAATACTATACCATACCTGTCAAATTCTTCTGCTATACTAATAACTTATGAAGCTCAAAACAAAACTTAAACCAGTGCATGCTTTTCTCTCTTTAGCTATCATTGGCTTAGTTGCCAC
>JBDRQW010000042.1:0-12158 GCA_043826085.1 Candidatus Beckwithbacteria bacterium
GAAAGACGGAGAAGATAATAAAGAGGAGGCCAACGATGGCTGAGGTAATGATCTCACCACCTTTTTTGGTATTCTCCGGGTTGCCGGCGGAGGTAATTAGAGTGAAGGCGCCAAAGAGCATGAGCATAAAAGCTAGTCCGGCACCGATGGATATACCTCGAGTGAGAATGGTGTCGACGAAAGGTCCGATGCTTGTAGGAATACAACCGATGGCAGTTTGGATGCCTTCAATGTCTTGATTTTCTCCAATCCAGCAGGGTTGTGGTTTAGTTGTATCACTTGGTACCATAGTTGCATAAGAGCCGTCGCTTTTAACACATAGTTTTGAAAAAATATTACCATCGGAGCCAATTATTTGACAGGTTGATTCTGGACAGTCGGTGTTATCTTTACAAGAGATAGGAATAGGTTTTTGGTAATTTTCTTCTTCTTCTTTCGGAACCAAACATTTATTTTCAGTGCAGTCAAGATCACCATAACAATATGGAGTTGCTGGATATGTTGTTTGACGGCAACATGATTGATAAAGATACCCACAATTTGATCCAATTGGTGGTGGGGCAGTTTTAGGAATACATTGATTATTTTGACAGCGTTCAGTAGACTCGCATTTTATAGATTGTGAGATTAGGCCGTGAGGGCTAGTAGTTATACATTTATTAGCGATTAGGTCATATGTAGTATAGGGATTATCATCACAACACTGTTCAGCAAAAGCAGGATTAGGATTGATAAAAGTGATGGTAAAAAAGAAAAAGAGAATAATTAATAGCAATTTTTTCATTAAGACAAGTTTAGCATAAAATAAGAGAAGGTTACGAACTAGAACTTCGGAAAGTTCGTAACCTTAGTGCTAGAATGAGATTATGAAGAAGTTGTTTGTTTTGTTATTGGTAGTGGTTGGATTGATACTTGGAGTAGGATTTGTTACTAGTCTGGCTCGGGCGGATGAGTTGGATGATATTACTAAACAAATTAATGAGTTAAGTAAAGCTCGAGAGATGAGTGTGGCGGCGACGAAGCCCTTGGAGGCGGAGTTGGGGAATTTAAATAAAAAACTGGACGTGGCGGAGGCGGGGATTAATAAAGCTAAAGAGGAATTAAGGGGACTGGAAGCGAGTATTGCTAAAAGAGAGAGGGATTTTAGTGAGCAGTATGTTCTTCTGGCAGAGAGAGCTTTGTCATTTTATAAATCTTCACGAGTGCCATCGAGTTTGTTTGTTTTGTTTTCAAACGGAGGGTTGGCACGAGATCTTTTTTATAGTCGAGTGGTGACGGATCGAGATAAAGATGAGATAGCCATGATTACGGAGGATTTGATTCAACTGTCTCGGGACAAGAAAAAGGCGGAAGAAGATAGAGTTCGGTTGGCGGATTTGCAAGTTAAACTTGATAAAGAAGCTGATTTTTTCCGGGGCGAGATTGCCGGAGCTAAAACCTATCAAGCGGAATTATCTTCTCAGATTGCCAGTTTGTCAGCTAAACAACAGTCGATAATTTCTCAAAGACAAGCAAGTTTGAACTTGCCGGTTAGCTTAGGGGCTGGAACGATGATGTGTACTGATGATAGAAAACTTGATCCAGGTTTTGGCGGAGCTTTGGCGTTTTATACTTATGGAATTCCTCACCGGGTAGGGATGAATCAGTATGGGGCTTATGGTCGGGCTAAGGCAGGCCAAGATTATAAAGAGATTCTTAATGCATATTTTGATGGCATTTCGTTTGAAGGAGGAAAGCAGGATATTAAGATTAAGATTCAGGGTCATGGAGAAAAATCGCTGGATGAGTATTTATTAGGGATTTATGAGATGCCGGAAAGTTGGGATATGAATGCTTTAAAGGCTCAGGCGGTGGCGGCGAGAAGTTATGCTCTTTCTTATACCAATAATGGAGCTAATGAGATTTGTACGACTCAAGCTTGTCAGGTGTGGAAGAGTGATCCAAAGACCGGCCAGTGGAAACAGGCGGTAGAACAAACGAAAGGAGAAGTAATGGTGAATGGGGGTCAAGTGATCAAGGCTTGGTATTCATCTACAGATGGAGGATATACTTTTACATCGGGAGATATTTGGGGAGGAGACAAGCCTTGGACTAAAAGATTGAGGGATACGAATGGAGATGTAGGTAGTTTTAGTGAATTGAATGAAAAATCATATGACAAAGACTCGCCTTGTTTTTATGCGGCTCAAGGTTGGAGAGGAGAGTATGCAAACTCGGCTTGGTTAAAACCCTCTGAAGTAGCTGATATTGTGAATGTGTTGATGTTGGCTAAAGCTGATTCAGGTACTGGCGATCATTTGTATCAAACAGATAAGCCACATCCTTATGGGGGAGAGATTTGGAATGAAGAGAAGGTTAAGAGTGAGCTTTCTAGTAAGGGGATAACGCCGTTTAATAGTGTAAGTGGGGTATCTGTGGGAGCGGATTTTGGTAGTGGCAAAACAACATCGGTAAATGTGTCTGGAGATGCCGGCTCTAAGAGTTTTTCTGGGGATGAGTTTAAGAGTTACTTTAATATTCGGGCTCCGGCTAATATTCAGATTGTGGGGCCGTTGTATAATGTAGAGAGAAAGTAAAATGTTGGTGTTTATTGATGATTCTGGTGATCCGGGGTTTAAAATTAACAAAGGATCTTCAAGGCTCTTTGTAATATCTTTGGCTATTTTTGATGATAATCTTGAGGCGGAGAAAACCTCAGTTGCCATTAAAGAGCTAAAAAGAAAATTAAAAGTTTCAGATCAATATGAATTTAAATTTAATAAAACTAATCAAAAATTTCGAAAAGCTTTTTTTAACACAGTTAGATATTTTAAGTTTAGAGTTCGAGCCATTGTTGTTGAAAAAGAATTGATTCACAGCCAAAGATTAAGAAATTACAAAGAAGATTTTTACAATTACATAATTATGCAAGTTCTTAGCAAGAGTTATGGTTTTATTAAAAATGCTAAATTAAAATTTGATAGTCGTGGAGAAAAAACACTTCGTGATCAATTGAGAGTTTATTTATCACTTAAGCTTGACAATAAAAACAGGAAAATCTTTAAAAACCTCAAGTTTGTTGATTCCAGACAAAATACTTTAATACAGTTAGCTGATATGGTTGCCGGGTCAATATCTTCACACTATATTGGCAAAGATTCTCAATACTTAACTATGTTAAAAAGATCAAGAAGAATTGAAAATATATGGGAGTTTAAGTAAGTCGACCTTGTTTCCTATCTCAACGTAAGTTGAGAACGCCCACCATACGGTGACAATTCAGAAACAAGGTCTTTGTAGGGATAGTATAATATAAAAGAAGTAATATGCCAAATATTTTTGTAGCCCATTCGACAGATTCGACAAGCTCAGGGCAAGTAAAGAAGAAATTATCCACTAAGGTTCGGAAGAGAGAAGGTTCCGAACTGCCTTTTGCTTCGCTGCAGGCTGCTGAAAGTTCGGAACCTAAGCAGCCCAAGCCGGGGATGGGGCATGAGTATGTGACGGTGGCGGAAAGATTGGTGAAGCAGAAGAACGGTAGTAAGTTGAAGATGTTTAATATTTTGCCTCGAAAAGTGAAGTTTGAGACTCAAGAGGCCAAGGAAGTGATTTTGGTGTTACTGCGTCAACATTGGATGACTCAAATTTCTTGGATAGTAACAGCGGGAGTGATGGTATTAATGCCGATTAGTTTAGTGTGGATTCCGATAATTTCGTTTATGCCAAGTAATTTTCAAGTGATGGCGGTGATGATGTGGTATTTACTGACTATAGCTTTTGTTTATGAGAAGTTTATAACTTGGTTTTATCATGTATTTATTATTACCGATGAGAGAGTGATTGATGTGGATTTTTATAACTTACTGTATAAAGAGGTAAGTGAAGCCAAGATTGATAATATTGAGGATGTGACTTACAGGCAAGGTGGAGTGGCCAGAGCGATGTTTAATTATGGTGATGTGGAGATGCAGACGGCGGGAGAGAGGCAAGAGTTTAAGATCGAGAATGTGCCGGAGCCTCATAGGGTGGTTAAGATTTTAAATGAATTGAAGTTAGAAGAAGAGCATGAAAAAATTATGGGGAGGGTGAGATGACACCGTTTGATAAGTTGTTAGATTATTTAATTAAAACTTGGCAGATTGATTTGTTTTGGTTGGCAAAAGGAGGAGTGCTTTTGTTTATCTTCTTGTATTTTTTATTTACATTGGTGGTTTTAAGGCAGGTAAAGACAATGAGTGAAACGATTACGGGAGTTTTGGAGAAGGAGTTGACTTTGGCGGCAAAGTTGTTAATGGGGTTGGCAATAGTGGTATTTTTAATAGCTTTAATCATTTTGTAGTAGACTATTAGTATGAAGATAAATGTTTCTAAAATAGTGGGAGCGGCAAACAGCAAGACTTGGTCACAAGTTCATGAGTTTTTGCCGAAAGAAACCAATAACCAAGGTTCCGAACTAGCCTCGACTGACGTCAAGGATCGTCCCGCGTCCGCGGGACTGGAAGTTCGGAACCCTACGGACCTTAATAAAAGTCATGGGCATTTAATGGCGGCTTTGTCGTTTGAAGCTAAAAAAGAAAAGATAGAAGTGAGTTCGTTTGGGACGGAGATAATTAAACGCTTACAAGAACTTTATTATTCTAATGAGAGTGATGGTGTTTTAAAAAAGATGAGTCAAGCGATGGAGAGTTTAGGGGCGGAATTTTTTAATGAAGTGGAGTTGGAAATGGTGTTGATGGTGATTTTGGAAGTTTGTCAGGAAACTGTTTTGTACGCAGGTAGAAGCGGGGGAGGCCCCTCGGCTTCGCTCGGGACAGGTCAAGTGTTTTTAAGGAGAGATGGTCAATTGGTAAAGTTAATTGATGGAGAGATTAATAATCTTGGAGTAGTATCCGGGAAACTTAAACCGGGAGATAGTTTGGTGGCGGGGACAACTCAATTTTTTGAGATTGTGGCGGAAGGGTTGATTAATTCTGCTTTAGAACAAGAGAGCGTAGAGTTGGCAGTAGAGAGTTTGGCACCGGTGGTTCATGGGCACGAGAAAAATTCGCGGGTGGCAGCGGTGGTGGGGAGGTGTGAAACCTTCAATAAGGTGACTCCTTCCGGCTTCGCCGTCCCGACTCGGCATTCTGCCGGGTCTCCTGTTAAGGAGTCACCTTTATCAAGAACGGACCTTACTAAAAAACCTTACAAAATAGTAGATAAGGTTGGAGAGATAGTAAAAAATTTGTGGGGAAAATTTCAATCAAAGGCGGTGAGAGTTAGGAGTCGAGATCCGAAAAAGCAAAAGAGTGCGGCGACGATTGCTCTGGTATTGGTGTTGGTATTTGGATTGAGTTTAGTAATGGCCGGAAAAAAGAGGCAAAAAACAAAACAGGAGGAACAGTTAAGACAAGTTTTTGAGGAAGCAAACTATAAATATGATGAAGCTCAAGGATTAATTGAACTTAATCCGCTTAGGGCTAAGTCTTTACTTAAAGATAGTTTGGAGGCGATTAAATTTTTTGAATCAGAATCAAAAGAAGCTTTGGGTGAAGATTTGTTGAGTTTGGTTTCAAAAATAGAGGAAGCTTTGGGGGATGTTTCTAGAGAGTATGAACTAGAGTCGGCTAGTGAGTGGTTTGATTTTAATTTGGTAAAGGAAGGTTTTAAGGCTAGTGATTTTGAAGCTGAAGATGATAAATTACTGGTGTGGGATAAAGATTCAAAAGCAGTCGTAGAAATTAATTTGGCGAGCAAAGCATCAAAAATTGTGGTGGGAGGAGACAAGGTTGGTGGGGGAAGCTTGACGGGTTTGGCAGGAGAGAGAGGGTTTATTGTAAGTGGAGATAATATAACCGTGATAAATGTTAATGAGACAGAAGTGGTGGCGGAAGTGGCCGGAGATGAGTGGGGGGATATAAAAGATGCGGTTGGGTTTTCCAGCAATTTGTATTTACTGGACGGAACCAGTGATGGTCAGATTATTAAGTATATGGGGGTTAGTAGTGGATTATCGAGCAGGAGAAATTACTTAACTGGAGATAGTTATGATTTTTCTGAAGCGGTAAGTATGGCCATTGATGGATCGGTGTGGGTATTGTTTAAAGATGGAACTATAGTTAAGTATACTAGGGGAGTAAAGGACGCTTTTGTGGTGGCAGGTTTAGATAAAGGGTTTGAAGAGCCGATTAAAATATTTACATCTCCTGAAGTGGAGAATTTATATGTTCTTGATAGAAGAAGCATGAGAGTGGTGGTGATTGCGAAGAGTGGAGAGTATCATGCTCAGTATAATTGGCCGGGAATTGCCGGAGTGGCTGATTTGGTGGCGAGCGAGGAGTTGAGTAAGGTGTTTTTGTTGACGACGGAGAAGATATTTACGATAGAGTTGAAGTAATGGGTTTTGTCAATCTTTTTGAACAAATTTCGTTAATTATATTTTGTCTATCATTTTTTCTCAGCACCACAAGTTCGTTTCTCCTGCGGAAACGACTTCTTGCGTTCTCGGCTTGCTGACCCTTCGGGTCCAAGCTCAGCAAGCCTGCGAAAGCTGCTGGTGAAAAAAGATAGACTGCAATATTAATAATTAACTACGTTTAATGTTTAAAAAAGATTTGTTGGTTTATAATCAAGTTATATGAAGAAAGTTGTAAATAGAAAGGCCAGATATAACTATGAACTGCTGGATAGAGTGGAGGCGGGGATTGTGCTTTCTGGGGCGGAGGTAAAGAGTGCCAAACTGGGTCAGGTAAGTTTGAAAGAATCATTTGCCAGGATTGATGATAATGGGGAAGTGTGGTTGCATAATGCCCACATTCATCCTTATAAGTTTGCGGATAATGAAAATTATGAACCAACCAGATTTAGAAAGTTGTTGTTAAAGAGGAGAGAGATACTTGGTTTGTTAAAAATTATTGAGGGGAAGAAGTTGAGTTTAGTACCAACGGCTTTGTATGTGAAGAAGGGAAAGATAAAAGTGGAGATAGCGGTGGGTAGGGGTAAAAAGAGTTGGGACAAGAGAAGGGTGATTAAAGAGAGAGAACAAAAGAGAGAAGCGAGAAAAATAATGAAAATTGGAAGTAGGGCTTGACATAGTTTATAGTTTACTATAAACTATAAACTATGAAGACAGATACTAGTTTAAAGATAGTTAGAATTATTGAAAAACAAGGTCGAGTGAGAGTACATGATTTGGTTAGAGAGCTTAGTTTGAGTAATGTGGCTGTACATAAGCAGTTAAAAGTTTTGGTGGCAGATGGGAAATTAGTGAAGATAGGTAAACCTCCGTTGGTTTATTATGCGATTAATAAAGAGAGAAGCGAAATAGAAATTATTGATAAATACCAACGGTTTATTAATAAATATTATCTTAGGGTTACACCTCAAGGGGAGATGTTGAGGGGGGTTGAGGGTTTTGTTGATTGGGTAAAAGATATTGGAAAGACAAAAGAGATTGATAGATTAGCTAGAAGATATTTTGAAGTTAGAACCAAGGCAAATAAATTTATAAAAAATGAGTTGATAGATTTTACAAAAAAAATAAAGCAAGCAGTTGGAGCAAGGGGAATAGATAAAGTATATGGAGTTGATTTTTATAGTTTGCCGGAATTTGGGAAAACAAGGTTGGGGCAACTAGTATTTTATGCTAAACAGTCACAGAATAAAGAAATAATTAATAAACTGGCTGAAGAAACAAGTCAGCAGATAAAGCGATTAATTAAAAAATATAAAGTTGAAGCTGTAGCTTATGTGCCTCACTCGATTCCAAGAAAACTACAATTTTTAAAGGAATATAGAGTAGGTTTAAAATTAAATTTTCCAGAGATAGATTTAGTTAAAGTTTATAAGGGTGAAGTGATAGTGGCACAAAAATCGCTGGCAAAGTTGAAAGATAGAATTGAGAATGCAAGAGAAACAATCATTATTGATGAGAGAAAACAAAAAACTAAAAAGAATTATAAAACGGTATTGATAATTGATGATGCGACTGGTTCGGGAGCGAGCATGAATGAGGTAGCTAAAAAGTTAAAACAAAAGGAAATGGTGGAAAAAGTAATAGGATTTAGTTTGATTGGGAGTTATAAGGGTTTTGAGGTGATTCGAGAAATTTAAGACAAGGATGTGGTATAATACAGGCTATTCGGGGATGAATAGATTCGACGAATTTAGTTCTTTAACAACCTGCAAGCAGACTTTGACTTGAAGTCTTTTCAGCCATAGGCTGATTGGCCTTTGGCCAAAAAAATGGGTCAAAAAACAACTGCAAATTCTATTTACAGTAAAGTAAAGACTTTTGTGGCTGATTTATTCAGTCCAGTCTATACTCCAGCTTTAGCTTTCGCTTAAGCAGGCATCTTTTTTAGTCTATATCTGGGGAGACTTTAAAGGGTGTAAACAAACTCAGGTGGCAAGTCCGATGCTGACTCGACCGGACCCAAGTATTTGAGTTACCCTTTAGTGAAATTGGTTGGTTATTTAGCCACACTAAAAAATTTAGATAACTAAGCTTGTAGAAGGTGTTAAGAAATATTTTCGGACGAGGGTGCAAAACCCTCCATCTCCACAATAGCCAAGGTTTTTTGGTGATTTGAGAATGGTAAGCATTAACTTTTTATTAATATTATTAGGTAATATTAATTGATTATGATCATTATTATATTTGTAAATGAAAATAGCAGTTTTTGATAATTTACCAGAAGGAGGAGCTAAGAGAGTTCTCTTTGAACAAATTAAATATCTAGCTCAAGATCATTCAATTGATTGGTATACAAATAAAAGAGAAACAATCTTTCAAATTGGGCCTTTTGTTGAAAATAAGTTTCAGTTTAATTTAGAGCTAGTTAATTATCGATCTATTTTTAGACCACTCAAAGAAATTAGTTTACTGACTAAAATTAATTTAAAATATCGTTGGATTGCTCATCAAATCAATAGTGCAAATTATGATCTAGTGCTTGTCCATCCCTGCCAATTAACTCAAGCTCCTTGGTTACTGCAATTTTTAAATAAACCTTCTTTATATTTTATGGAAGAAACATTAAGAACTTTCTATGAGCCAGAACTTTTCTTGGTTGATCATTTACCTATCTTTAATAGGTTATATGAAAAGCTTCGTCGGCTAATTATTGCTCAGATTGATCTCCAATCAGTTAAAGTAGCAACTAAATTAATGACATCGTCACAGTATGTAGCTAGTCAAGTTAAAAAAAACTATCACCGTTTAGCTGAGGTTAATCATTTGGGGGTAGATACCAAGGTATTTAAAGCAGTTAAAAATAAAAAACCAAAACACTTTCTTTTTGTTGGAGATAAAAATGATATTAATGGTTATCAATTAATAAACGATTTAGAAAAGACAATCAGGGAGGACCTTTCTCATAAAATTTCTTTTGGTAAATCTTTTCCTATTAAATATTTACAATTTGGTCAGCAAAATAAATTTAAATTATCAGATTTGGCGGTTGCAAAGCAATATCAGGAATCTTATGCTACCCTTTGTCTTTCATTTAATGAACCTTTTGGATTAACTGCTTTAGAGTCAATGGCTTGTGGGACAACTGTTATCGCTGTTAATGAAGGAGGATATCAAGAGACGATCAAAGATAAAGATAGTGGCTTATTAATTCGAAGAGACTTTTCTAAATTGGCGCAAACAATGAAAATTATTATGGAAAATAGTAAACTTAGATCTCAATTGGAAAAAAGTGGAATCAAACGAGTCAGTAAAGATTTTACTTGGCGACTTCATGGTCAAAGATTAGAGAAACAATTATTGCTTTTGAGCAATAATTAATTGCATGCCACCTTCTTTTACCCAAAGTTTTTTTAAGTACTTTTTGAAGTATTGTTTGAGAAACCAAATTACTATTCCTTTAGGGATTAATTTACCGTAAGGAGAGTCTTGAAGATATGACCAAAGTTCACGTTTGTATGGTTTCCAAGTTGTCAGTTTAAAAAATCTATACCAAGTTTGAATTTCTGGCTGAGGGAAATATTGTTTTTTAAAGATAACTTTGAGTTTGTTTTGCTCAAAAATTTTAGTCCATTCTTCTTCTGATCGATAGTGAAAGTGAGCAATCCGTTTATCAAATAATTTTAGTTGTTGGTCACTATTCATTAATTTTCTTAGGGAAGTTTGTAAATATGGTGAAGGAACTGTCATGGTAAAGATTCCACCCTTTTTTAAAACCCTGGCTACTTCACTAACGGCTTTCTTATCCTGAGGAATATGTTCAAAAGTACTATTGCTAATAATTGTTTGGAAACTATTTGTTTTGAAAGAGAGTTTAGTGGCGTCAGCTGCTATTACTTTTTTATAAACACCAACTTCTTTTGCACCAGTTGGGTCAAGATCTATTCCAACATCTATTTTCTGATTGGGGTACATTAATAAACTCATTTGACCGTTACCACAACCAATATCTAGCGAAGGTGATTTGAATTTAATTTTTAAAAGTGCTGAAGAATCAAGGCTTCTTAAAAGGGCGTCATGGGGGACAAACCAAAACTTCTCTATTAATTTATTAAAGATCTTTTTATTTTTTTTCATAATTGATGAGATTTTAAAATAAGATTCTATAAAACTTTCCAGACAAAGTAAACCATAAAGGGTAGCGCAACTACTGATCCAAGTAGGGCAGAAAAGCTAGTCCCTATTAATCCATAAGTGAGAGTGAGAGGAATGACGCTAAGAGCCATTCCGATTAAGCTAACTAAAGTAACGATTGAAACAGCTCTTTGTTTTTTTAAAGCTAAAAGTAAGCTAGAACTAGAGCCTGAGATTGCTCTGACTATTCCAAAGATAGAGAGTACTTTTAACAAAGGTGTAATAACCAGCCATTGATCACCAAGTAGTATTTTGATAATTGGTGAAGCAAAAAGAAATAAAATTAAGCCAAAGGGAATTGTTAAGCCAGCAATAACAGCTAGGGTTTTAAAAAAAGCTTGGCGTAGCCTCTTTTTATCTTCTCTGATTTTTGTGTAGATGGGAAAACTAACTCTACCAAAAATGTCACAGACTTCAGTAATTGGTAAAGTAGAAATTTTGTAAGCTACTTGATAATAACCGAGAGATGAATCACCTAGTAATTTTCCAACTACCATATCATCACCTTGATGAAAGAAATAATTAAATGTTCCTGTCAAAGTCATCCACTTGCCTCGATGGACAACTTTTTTAATCTTATCAAAATCAAAGTTAAATCTTGGGGTAGGCGAGATAAAAAGGTGCGAGAGGACAACTTCTAATACTGATCCGGCAATTAAGCCCCAGATTAAGCTGCTAGTAGATCTGGTGATGAGAGCTAAGCTAACGGTTACGATAGTCCCAACCAAAAATACACTAGATCTAAATAGTACGTCTTTTTTAAATTCTAATTCTTTTTGGAAAGTTACTAAAGCCGGATTAATAAAGCCTTTGATAAAGGGAACTAGGCTAATTAAGATTAAGATTGGATAAGCATCAGGTGAAGAAAAAAAGTTTGCTAAGGGTTTACTAACTATAATTAAGATTAAAGAAATTAAGATTCCTCTGACTATTGAAACTACCCAAGCAGTATTGAGGTGGGTTTTGATATTGCTTTTTTCTTGGATGAGAAAGACATTGATTCCTGTTTCTGATAAAACTTCCAGTAAAGCCAAAACGATTGAGGCTATACCAAAGATACCAAATTGGACAGGCGAAAGTACTCTAGCTAGAATAGCAATTCGGCCAAATGAAATGGCCTTAGAAAATATGCGAAAAGCACCTAACCAACTGATCCCATTAGCGCCTTGTTTAAAATAACCCATGAGGTCATTATAAACTTTTATCTTAAGTTGTCCCAGCCATTTCAAATGCTTCTTGAGTGTTCATAGTCTTACATGTGATTGATGAAGGGAATTTTTTTCTCTCTCCCAGGTTATTATGAAGTCAAACAGGCGGTTCTAATTATTAACTATAGTGTCCACCTCGTAATAAAATATCACACCTTAGAGGTGTGATATTTTGTATACTTGGAGGTATGGGGTTAGTTAGTTTTTTGTATCCAAGGCAGTGCGTAGGTTGTAAAAAAAATGGAAAGTATTTTTGTGATCGGTGTTTGAGTAAAGTTAGGCTTGATGATGAATGGAGGTGTTCAGAGTGTAATGAAAAATCGATTGGGGGAGTAACTCATTTTGGTTGTAGGAATAAAGATAGTCTTGATGGGATGGTAAGTTTT
>JBDRQW010000043.1:0-4082 GCA_043826085.1 Candidatus Beckwithbacteria bacterium
CATCATGAAATCATTAGTCTATTTTGACGATGCCGAACAACAACCCATGCCCAGAATGCATCAAGAAGTCACCTGGAATGAAGTCAAAAATAAAATGATCTCAGCCGTAAAAACAATTAAGTTCAAATAAGGACTAACTTGCTCCCCAATCCTTGTCATATTATAAAACACATAGACCTCAAGAAAATCCTAGAAAGTTTTCAGAATGTCGCTTACATTGGTGTCTTAAAACAACGATGGGAGGAAATTAAAAAATTAACTAAACAGCCAACTCTAGTTACTTCTAATTATTTAACTCAATTTCCTAGCTAGATAAATTTCCTTCCCAAAATTACATACAACACAATTCTTCTAACTACTTCTAAAATCAAATTATAAAAAATAAACACCACAAGACCTACTTTTATCTGATTAATAACAGTCCTCTCGTCAATTATTTTCTCAACTTTCAACTCATAATTCTTGGGTATATTGATTTTTCCAGCCCAAGCATACCAAACAGTTTTATATTCACACTCAGAAATTATCTGCTTTTCATCAAAGTTAATAAGCTTATCCTGCTTAATTAAATCTTTAAGCTTATAGCCATTTTCATCATATTTATCTATTGGTTTTGAAGTTGGATCAAACTGATTCCCGTTATCACAGATAACTTTATACGAATAGAAAGCTACTGAATATGGTTTCAATTCAAGGGTTAAACCGACTGATACGACTACTCCCAAAACCAATAAGCTAATATAAATCACCCTCACCAATCTCTTAAAAACACCTTTAAAATGATTGTGCCTTTGCTCAATCATAAATGCTCCTTGACCATTTTCCTCAACTCTTCAGCTATATCATTTCTTAAATATTTTTTGTTTGCCTGGAAACGAGTGTAATAACAATTGTTTTTACCTCGCAACAAAGAATATACAAAAATCTCAACAACGGGCTTATTTTTACTCTTAAACTTATGTTTTTTTAACAAGTGATATACCAAAGATAAAGCCCTATCTAATCTATTAGCAATAACTCCTACAAAAATATCAAAAAAAATATTATTAAAATTAAGTGACGCTATAACCTGCTCAACAATTTTTGCTTCTCCCCCTCCACCCATCTCAGAAGCATAATACTTAAAACCGATTTTTTCTAAATCTTTTACCATCTCACTTCTTGCTTCATGACTTAAACCAATTATTTGATCCTTAATATAGTAAGAGTTGGATATTTTTTGCATAAATTTATCTTAACTATATTTCTTCTTTAAATCTAATATTTCTTGGCTAGAAGCAAATTGCTTTTTAAACATTTTTAATTGTTCATCAACTTTATTTATCCCGTCTAAGTTTTTACTAAAAAGTAAAACATTTTTTACTCCTAACAAAATATTCACTATTAAGTTCTCAATTAAATGCAAGTAGGAATTTATATAATGGAACTGAGAATATCTCTTAAAATCAAAATCCTCATTATAAACATCAACCAAGTCTAAAATTGAACCATAGCCACTATGTGTGTACAAAGAGTAAACCCAATAAATATCGTCTTTGACCTGCTTAACTGGAATTTTATTCCGAAACATCTTATTTAAAACTTTATCTTCTGACTCTCTAGCTATTTTATTGCCAATTATTTCTCCCCTAAACCATTTCTTTAAATTTTCATCATTCTCGTCGTTCATAAGTAAAAAAACCAAGTCAACCGCTTCTATCCCAGAACGACACAACTCCACCATACCGGTAACATTACCTACTCTAGCCTCATTTACAACTCCATCTAAAACTCTATGAGCCTTACAAAGCAATAAATATGAAGCAACTATTTTGTTTTGATCCCAAATATTTTTAAAGTAGGAGCGAATCAATTTAATTAAATCAAGAATTGATGGGTTTATTGCTTCAACTTGCTCTAAAAACTGATTAATTTGCTTTTTATCTTTTAATTGTTGTCTAGAGGGATAGAAAATATTTGAAAGAAAGTACGCCTTTGCTTTACCAGATTTTAATTTTTTTATTCTTTCTTTTATTTTTTCTTCAACTCCATTTCTCAACATATATTATTCTCCTACTGACAGTCTGCATCACAAGCAATGCCGTCCTTGTCTCCATCTCTGGCCTTGCAACCACAGACATTTAATTGATATTGAGCTTCATCACAAGAAGACATATTCGGGCATGTTTTAGAGCAATTGCAGGTATAGGCTCCGGATGTGTTGGTGGCCGGCGGGACTGATTGGACAGGTTGGGTCTGGATTGTTTGAGTTGTGATTGAGGTCCCCGAACAAAGACTCTCGCAAGGCACACCGTCTTTATCACCATCTCTAGCTGAACAGCCACACTGGTTAAGTTGATAATAGGCTTCCTCACAGGAGCTCATTTGAGAACAAGCCTTAGAACAATCACAACCAGCAACCAAAACTGAATCACTTGCTTGCTCTGGCTCTTGATATGTAGACACGCCCTGTACTTGTGAGTCATTAGATGACTTTTGATTTGGATTACAAACTTCTCCCCACAAACCCCGAGTTTGTTCTCTTGCCCAAGCTTGAGCCTCTAAAAATCTAGCTTGATATTTAACGTCTGGAGGATAAGTGGCTGCTTGAGCATAACCCTCTTTAACTAAGACTTCATTTATTAACTGACCATCTAACCACACATATCTTAACAATCTTTGATACCTGTCTGTTTCAGAAACATCTTTTTCCAATATCACCTCTTTATCTTTAACTAAACTAGTATTCTTATCTTTAGCTTGATTAAAATAACACTCATTAGTTTCTGGTGTGTTAACACCTATGTATCGGATTTTCTCCCCAGTCTGAATTTCAATTGTATCCCCATCAATTATCCTAGTCACTTTAACTTTTTGTTTAACCGGATTGTATTCTACCTCTGAACTGTATGTTTCACTTTTATTTCCAACCTTATCTATAGCTTGAATCTTAATAGTATTAACCCCTAAATCCAAGCCGGTTTTTATCTCAAACTCACCACTCTCATCAGCTTTAATTCCCTCAATTTGCTGACTACCAATCTGTACTGTAATAATTGAACCTGGCTCTGCTTTACCTTTAAAAATAGCCTCATCGCCAGCTATTTCTGGTAACTGATTAGGCAAAGCAATCAGTGGCATATTAGGTGAAGTTTTGTCTATCTCTATCAACAAACTTTTAGTTACACATTGTCTTTTTTTACCAGAATTACAAACCTCTATTTGATAACTAAAACTACCTTCCGGTAAATTATTTAAAACAAAATAAAACTGACCACTTGAATCTGCATTAATAGAATCAATCACTCCCCCTTCTTGTATTAAAGTAACAGATTTATCTGCATTAGTCTTTCCGGAGATTGAAACACTATCTTTATTTGTAGGGTCAACAAATTCTAAAGCTAAACTAGGCGTAGTTGGCAACAACAAACCAATACAGATAAAGAAAATTATTAAGTATCCTCCACTCGCCAATAAAGATTTCCACCATTGTCCTGAACCAAAACCAGGCAGTCTTTTAATTAAACCCTCAGACCGTTTAACCTTCATATTCTAGGTTATTATAACTGACATAGTAATCGTAAACTATCTTAAAGCCTATTTTACAACAAATAGATTATATAATTAATGCTTAAGTAGATAATAAAGTCTTTGACGACTAATACCATATTTTTTCAGTAACTCCTTTAGTTTTAAGCCCAATAAATAATCTTTTAAAAGGTTTTTATTTCTTTTTAGCTTGAGCCTAGGTTGAGAAATGACCTTAAGATTTGGTGAAACATTCTTAGCAATACTATAAAGGATTAAAAAACGCTTATGCTTTAACATAGGCTTTTCATCACAATCTATCTGGATTTTCTAGCTAAAAAAATGTATGTCACCCCCAAAAGTAAAAGTGAACCCAATACAATCAGGCTAATACTTAAATAGTTAATTCTTGGTGTTTTAGGTAGTGGTGTATCAGTTGATACCGTTACCTCTTCACCCTTTACCTCTGGTGTATTAAAAGTAGCCACAAGAATTTCTTCACTCGCTATTCCACTACTATCAGTAATCTTTAATGTCAAAGTATGTTGCCCTACCTCCAAAGGATTTTCCATCGC
>JBDRQW010000044.1:0-10433 GCA_043826085.1 Candidatus Beckwithbacteria bacterium
CGATGATGGAAATAACGACGAGGAGTTCGATTAGGGTAAAGCCCCTCGATAAACTCGGGGTAAAGCCCCTCGATAAACTCGGGGTAAAGCCCCTCGACTTTGCTCGGGATAAACCTTTTTTATTCATAACTTTATTATACATGTTAATTCCACTCCCGGAGTGAAAGAAGTTCACACTCCGGGAGTGTTTTGCAACCCTTTTTATATTTCATAATTTTAATCTTTAATACAAGGGGTTAAACAAGTGCCGGGATCGGTATAATAAATTTTGCCAGAATGATTAGCTTGACACTTGTCATAATCACCACAATCACTACAACTAGGATTAACATATAAAGAGCTTGCAAGACTGCATAGATTATTGTTTGTTTCCAAATCAATATTGGTACTGGAAACACCATAGTTGTAAGTAAAATCAGGTGAAGGCCCGCAACCATAATGGCAATTAATTTCGGCAATCACCAGATCATTGGTATTTGCCAAGATATCATAAATACGATACCAAGTAGGACAGGAATTATTGTCAACTTGATAAAAATATTCTTTTAATGGCTGGTCGGGGTCGCAGGGAAGGTTTGGTAGATAAGGAGAAAAATCCGGAGAAGTTGACTGACTGCCGCAGATGTGACAGGTGAGAGTTCCGTCAGCTTGTATAATTGGAGAGTCGTAACAGACTTTTTCCAGGCCCGGAATTGGATAGCAGTCATTGTCATTATAATAATCTTCAAAGGCAATTGATAGGCTTTTTAGGTGGTCTTTTCGTTGGGCGTCACGGGCTTTGTTAATTTGATTTTTCCAAGAAAACCAACCCATTAAAATTAAAACCATGAGAATGGCAAAGACGACTAAAATTTCGATGAGGGTAAAGCCCCTCGATAAACTCGGGGTAAAGCCCCTCGACTTTGCTCGGGATAAACCACGTTTCATAGTAAACTGATTTTAGTTAATGTTTGTTTAATAATATCATCTTTGATGGCAAAAGTGGGTAGGTATTCGATGGGTTGAGAGTAGTTAAGGTCTTTATAATAGACTAGTTGTTCACGAAAAAGCTTTTGATCAAATTGACTGCCAAAGATTTTTTCGGCTTTGGCAACCACTTGTTTTAAAGAATGTTTTTTAAAGATAAAGTAAAGATCAACATAATCTTTCCATTTGGCTCGCATACCTAAAGTAAAAGCTTTCATGGCGCCAAGAGTTAAGGGATCGGGCATGGTAATGATATTTTGAAACATAACTTGATGTTTAGTGGGGTAGTGGTAGGTATAAAAAGTGGTTTGGATGTTATCAATAAGTAGTGTAAATTCGGTTTTGGTTTCTATCATGATTCGGTTAATGGTGTGTTTGGATTCAATTAAGCGACGAATTTTTAGATTATCAAAGGGTTTGATGGAAAACAAGTCATAGTCAATGGAGCGGCGGTGTCCTAATTGAAGAGCCAAGGCAGTGCCACCAACCAGATAAAAGTCAGGGTGAAAGTTTTTGATTAAAGGTAAAAGTTTTTTTTGGCTAGGAGGTAGAATTTCAGGATGCATATTTATTAAAATAGAATTTAAAATAGTTTTTGACTAAAGGGTGTAAGTTGCAACGTTTTTGATTGGCAAGTTGGTGATATATAAAGCCTAGTTTTTTGGTGGTAAGGATGGATTTAAGTTCTAAGAATTGCTCCCAAGAACCATAATTTAAGACAGCTTCGGTGATAGCTTTTAGGTCAAGTTGGTCGTAGCCTTTGGTATACCAAATTAAGCTGGGATTTTTTTTAATAATATTTCTGGCTTTGGTAAGAGCGGTGGAGGGCATAGGATTATTTTAGCATATTATGTTGAATAACAACTCAAGGTTACGAACCTTGACTAACTATAGGGTTGGTCTAAGGAGATTTTTTCAAGTAGTGCGGGACTGTCTTCTGTTTGTTCTACGAATTTTTGGTATTGTTGGATTGGAGTTTTTGGGAAGTGATTTAGAATAGTGGAAGTTTTGAGCCATGGTCTATCAAGATTGCCCAGATAGTCTTGATAAGATGAGTAGGGGTAGGTTGATAGGGGTTGAGATTTGAGAAGAGGCAAGGGGTTGCGGTGGATGTATTTGGAGAGATGTAGGAGTTGTTCGGTTGAGTCAACAATAACATTTTTATAACGACCTTGGAAAAGAGTTCCTGAGCGTTTGTATTTGTGTTTGGCAAACATCGAGTAGGTGATCATGACACGGCGCATGTAGTTAGTGATACTATTATTTTGTGTTGGTTTGTTTTTTTGGTAAATAAGAAAGTGAAAATGATTGGGCATTAAGCAGTAGGAATGTATTTCAAATGATGACTCAAGGTTACGAACCTTGAGTAGTTTGATTTTGGATGTTTCGGCATGACGTTGGAGGATAGATAGGGCTTTGCCACTAGGGTAATTTATATAATATTGAAGGATGTCAGTGAAGGTAGAGTAGTCAATTACATCTTTAAAAATGTTGAGTTTATTAGCTCCACGGTTGAAGATATGGTAGAAGTTGCCTGGGCGAAAATTGCGACGATAATATATACTGGGCATGTATATATATTAACTCAAGGTTACGAACCTTGTAAAGGGGAAATATGAGGGAGTGGAAAAAGTGGGGGATAAAGGAGATAAAAGATGGTGATGGGGAGTGGCCGGTGAGGTTGAAGACGATTAAGCCACCGGTGAAGAAATTGTATTATCGTGGGGATTGGGATAATAAAATTTTTGAAAATTGTTTGGCGGTGGTGGGGTCGCGAAAGATGACTAATTATGGCGAGTCAGTGGTGGAGAAAATCTTGCCGATGGTGGTGCAAGCCGGGGTGACAATTGTGTCCGGGTTTATGTATGGGGTGGATTCAAAGGCTCATCAGGTTTGTTTGGATTATGGTGGTAAGACGATTGCGGTTTTTGGATCGGGTTTGGATGAGTTGACACCGGCGAGTAATGATAAATTGTATAGCGAAATTTTGGCTAGCGGGGGGTTGGTAATGAGTGAGTATGAGAGTAAAGAAAAGGCAAGGCGGTGGATGTTTCCGCAGAGAAATAGGATTGTGGCCGGGTTAAGTCAGGCGACTTTGGTGATTGAGGGTGGGGAGAAAAGCGGGACTTTGATTACGGCTAAGTTGACGTTGGGACAGGGGAAGAAAGTATTGGCAGTGCCTGGGCCGGTGGGGGCGAGTCAGGCAGTGGCCACCAATGATTTGATTAAAAAAGGGGCGGTGTTGGTGACGAGTGGGGAGGATATTTTAAAGGTGATGAGCCAAGGTTCCGAACTAGCCCTTCGGGATCGTCTCGACAAAATGTCGGGACTGGAAGTTCGGAACCCTAAGACTTTGGGTGTGAGTCAGGTTGAAAAGCGGATTGTGGAGGAGTTGGAGAGGGAGAGTTTGGATATGGATGAGTTGGCGAGAAAGTTGAAGATGGGGGTGGTGGAGCTGGCGCAAAAATTATCCGAGTTGCAATTAAAGGGACTGGTGGCAGAGCGAGGAGGGAAGTATACTACTCAAGGTTACGAACCTTGAGTAAAAAACTCATCAGCTACACCAGATAATTTAAACGGAAAATCAGTAAGTAATATTTTTTTTGCATCGTGAACACTGCCGTTAATTTTTTTGGCTAGATTTTCTAATAAAGGTATTTTGATTAATAATTCCAGAGTTGTACGCATCACTTTTGAAAAATAGTCATTTGGCGTAGTTACATGAAAATCACCTAAGGCCAGATTATTCCAGGGGGTGATATTGCCAGATAAAATTTGTTGAGCCCAAATACTAACGACTTCTTTATGACGTAAAGAACATAAAGGAGAATAGGGATTAATTTCTTTTGTTTGAACTGTTTGGTAATTTATAGGGTAACCTGTTTTATCGGTCATCCATGAACCAGGAGGAATTTTTTTAATTGGTTCTAAGGGTATAGGTGAGTAGCTATTAGTTAGATTTGATTCAGGCAAGATGAAAGCTTTGGAAATTGCTTCTGGGGGTATCATGATTGACGGGAAAATAGTATCTGGTGGGCGATCAGAAACTGGAAAAATAAATATGGGTATTTTTTGGAAAATTTTACGAGTATCAATTTCTAGAATTATAGCTTCTGATGGTTTAGGAGATTGACGAGAAAAATAGGTTAACCCTGAATGTAAAAAAATTTCCATAATGGCCAGACGTTTTTCCTTTTTTTCTGGAGTTATTTTTCCACGTAATAACTGTTCGAGGGTAATATACCAACCTTCACGTATTCCTGTATATTGATGCAATATGCTTAATAATGTATTGATGTATTTGTTAATATTTGAATCTGGACTAGGTTTATCACCATTGTCTAAAATGGTTAGCAATTCGATTAATTGAGGATGGAGCTTAAATGGTTTTTTACCATTCTGATCACTCTCAAAAAGAATGTTTGTTAGCTGACTATCTACTGTTTGACCAGCGTTGGCAATTCTATGCTCAATTACCAATTGTTCAGCGTCAATTTTTCTTCCTGACCAGACAAAAGCGTCTTTTGAATCTAAATCAATGCCCATGTTAAGCATAAATCGAGAAAATAATTCAATGCCTACTCCTCGATGAGTATCAATTTTTAATTTGTAGTGAGTTTCAGGTGGATATAAACCAAAACCTTTTTTTAAATTTTCTAGAGCTAAAGATGAAGTAATGGAATAAACAGGGCCTTCACCAAATAACTGCTCCGGTTTATCAGTGACAAAAATATATTTTTCTTGGTATCTAGATCGAGGATGATAAGGCCTGAGAATATCGGGAGGATAAAAATGATTTAATTGAGGGGCAATTCTTTCAACTGGTTGTCTCATAGTCCTTTTTAGCTCAGCGTAAAGTTTTTCTTTAGAGTAAGCTATTGGATTTACTTCAAACAAATCTGCTTTTGAAGTTGATAAAACGTCAGGGGGTAACATATGTTAATTATACTATAAGATTACAAGGTTATTGTAATCTACTCAAGGTTACGAACCTTGAGTAAAAATGTTGACAAGAAATAAGAAGATTTGTTATAATTTCTTAAGCCAAAGGCTTACAAGTATGACCACAATGACAATTTCTTTACCAGATCAAGTAGCAAAGCGGGTGGATGAAGCCGTAGATACTCAGGGTTTTGCGACTCGAAGTGAGTTTATTCGAAATTTAATTAGACGTTATTTTTTTACAGAAGTTAGCTTTGAGGAGTATGAGTCAAAGCCTTTAAGTTCGGTAAAAAAGGATTTGATTGCAACAGGTAAATATAAAAAAGTGTTTATTGACAGTATAATAAAGGGGTTAAAAAAATCATCTGCCTATGGAAGTAAAATCGCTAAGGCCTGACTTAGTAAAGTATTTAAAGAAAAGAAACTTACTTAAAAAATACACAAAGCAAGTTAATTTATTTGAGAAGAATTCAAGATATCCATCTTTGCATACGGAGATTTTAGAACCAAAGCACCTCAGGATTTATTCGTTTAGAGTTGATAGAAAGTATCGGGCGATATTTATTATTAAAAGTGGTAAAGTTGAGGTAGTAGATATTAATTTGCATTATAATTAAATTGTTTTAACCATTGATATAAAAGTAAATCTTCTCCCTTTTCTTTTATTTTTTGTTCTTTTTGATGAAATTGTTTTGCATGTTTTTTGCCAATAAATTCAACATGCCATGGTTCATAGTCAAAATCGACTAACTCTCTGGCATTTTCAGTAAATGCAACTATAAATCCATATTTCCAAGAATTTTCTCTAAGCCAATATACAAGATCAGGAAGTTGTAAGGGTTTGCCACTTGTTTCTGAAACTGCGATAGCTTCTAGCATTTCATAAGGATTTAAATCAATAGCACATACACCATGACGACTTAATCCAGGTGGTTTGACTCTTGCACTTGCCTCTTTTTCTACATGAGTTTTTACATCGTCTATATCTTGATTTGGATTTATTTTCATTAAACGATTAACTCTATTTCTAATAGCTATATTTTGCATGTCTAATTGATCTTGGTGTGATCTAAAACCATTATCTAAAATAATTATATGACCATCATTGTCTGCTGAAGCCATCATTTCTAGCAATTCATTTTTATATATTTCTCTAATTTTTGGATGAGAGTTTGGTTTAAAATTTTTGTTTTCGGTTAATTCATGATATCTTGGTTTATCGTGTTGTTGGATATAATTTAAGTATTCTTCTTCAGAGATTATTATTCCAATTGCACTTATTAAATCTGGTGGTTTAAAGTTTTGGGGGATAGGATTTTCTGGAGTAGGTAAAAAAAGTAAATTGTTATAATTAAGTGGTAGTTTTTTTTCTGGAGATGGCATAGATTTTGATTTGAAATAGTATTTTATCAGATAGTGTCAAGTTGAATTGGTGATATACTTTAAATATGTTAACAAAAGTGTGGTCGGTGGCTTATCAGGGGTTAAAGGCGATTGAGGTGGAGGTGGAAGTAAATATTGCTGAAAAGGGGTTTCCGGGGTTTCAGATTGTGGGTTTGCCGACTAAGGCGGTGGAGGAGGCTAAGGAGCGGGTGCGGACGGCTTTGGTAAATACCGGGGTTGAAATTCCTCAAAAAAAGATCGTGGTTAATTTGGCGCCGGCGGATATTCCCAAGGAAGGTTCTTGTTATGATTTGGCGATGGCGGTGGGGATTTTGGCTTGTAAGGGTGAGATAATGCTACCTGAGCGTAAGGTTTATTTTTTTGGCGAGGTTGGTTTGGATGGTAAATTGAGGCATACCAAGGGTGTGTTTTTGTTGGCAATGTTGGCTAAGGAAAAAGGTGTTACCGAGATTTTTGTACCGAAGTTATCTGCTAATGAAGCCTCGGTGATTGAAGGGGTAAAGACTTATCCGGTGGGAGATTTATTAAAGTTGGTCAGGCATTTTCGGGGGGATTTTAAAATAAAGCCACTGAAATTTGTTTCACAGGAAATGGTGATTGAGGAGGCGGAAGTGGATTTTGATTTTTGTGAAGTGGCCGGGCAAGAGCAAGCAAAAAGGGCTTTGGAAATTGCGGCGGCCGGAGGACATAATGTGTTCATGGTGGGGCCTCCGGGTTCCGGTAAGACCATGTTGGCTCGGGCTTTGCCGGGGATTTTGCCGGAGTTGGCTGAAGATGAGGCTTTGGAGGTGACTAAAATTTATAGTGTGACCGGAAATATTGAGCCTGGCGGGGGTTTGATTAGAAGGCGCCCTTTTAGGGCGCCACATCATACTACTTCAAAAATGGGGTTAATCGGAGGTGGAACCAAGCCAATGCCCGGGGAGATTTCTTTAGCACATCGGGGGGTGTTATTTATGGATGAGTTGGCTGAGTATTCGCGGTCAACTTTGGAAGCTTTGAGGCAACCTTTGGAAGATGGAATTGTTAATGTGGTGCGGGTGGCAGGGACGGTTCGATTTCCGGCTAAATTTATGTTAATCGGGGCGGCCAATCCGTGTCCGTGTGGTTATTTGAATCATCCAAAAAAACAATGTAAGTGTTTTCCAAATCAAGTTTTGAATTATCAAAAAAGATTAAGTGGGCCGATTTTGGATAGAATAGATATTCATGTTTTGGTGCCGTTTGTGGAGGTGGAGAAGTTGAAAGAAACAGGTGAAAATAGGGAAAAATCCAAGTCAATACGAAAGCGGGTGGTGAAGGCTAGGAGGTTGCAAGAAAAGAGGTTTGAAGGCGAGAAGATTTTTTGTAATGCGGAGATGAAAAATAAGCAGATTAAGAAGTTTGTAAAGTTGAGTAAAGACGGGGAAAGGTTGTTGCAACAGGCGGCGAATCAGTGGCAGTTGTCTGCTCGAAGTTATTTTCGGGTGATTAAGGTGGCTCAAACGATTGCGGATTTGGCAGGTGACGAGGGGGTGGATTATAAGCATGTGGCCGAGGCATTGCAGTATCGTATCAGAGAGGAGTAGCACTCAAGGTTACGAACCTTGAGTAAAAATATGAAGAGAGATAATTTGAAAAAGGGGAGGATTGGGGAGAGGGCGGCGGCGGAGTATTTGGCAAAAAAGGGTTATAAAATTGTGGAGGTGAATTATAGAACGCGGTTTGGGGAGATTGATATTGTGGCGAGAAAAACGGAAGGTAGCGAACCTTCCATAATTTTTGTGGAAGTGAAGACGAAGACCGGGGAGGATTTTGGGGAGCCGTGGGAGATGGTGGATAGTCGAAAATTGGGGCAGGTAAATAGGATGGCTCAGATGTATTTGATTAAGAAAAAATTGGGGGAGAGGTTATGCCGGATAGATGTAATCGGGGTTTGGTTGGATGAGTTACTCAAGGTTACGAACCTTGAGCATTGGGAGAATGTGGGAGGTTAAATGGATTGTTCGGATTCGAGTTTAATTATCCACCAGTTGAATTCGAGATCGTGGGGGAGGGGGGTGTTGATGGCGATGGTGAAGTAGGGTTGGCAAACTTCCACCTCCGAGGTGTTTAAGGATTTCACCTCGGAGGTGAGGCTTGAGCAAGTTTTCTTGCTCTTTACATATAAAACTTGGTTGTCCGGGTCACCGATGGGAGTGACGTAGGCCAGGGTGTTGTCATCTACATGGGGAGTGTTGATAGTAAACTGGGTAAGGCCGGCGGGCAGAGTGGCTTTGCCGGCGGTGGCGTTGGTTTTGATTGAAGCTGAAGTGGTGGCGATTTGAGCTGAGGCCGAGGCATCACTGGCAATAATGAGGCTATCAGTGGTTAGTTTTTTGATGTTAGCTTCGTCAACTTCCAGTTTTTGGGCCATTAAATCAGTGAAGTTAGCAGTCGGGGCGGAGATTTTATTGGCTAAAAATTGACCGGTGACAGTGAGGTTTCCATTGATAATAACTTGGCCGGTACTATCCATAATCATTAAACCGGCGAGAAAATTAATAGCGCCAACGCCTGAGGGTTGAATAAGTAGTTGATTGTCTAAAGAGGAGATGGAGTTGGTGGAAAAAGTGTTGGTGACATTGAGATTGGTAATAATGGCAGTACCCATGACGGCGAGGTAGTCTTGGAAAAAACCGAATTTGGCGTCAAGGGTGTCAACGGCAATGTGGGCTGAGTCAGTGGCCAGCCAGGGTTCCGAATCTTCAGCGGTCTGCAGTAGCTCTAAAAGAGCTGCGTAAGATGCTTCGGAGTCTTCGAGTATTGGGGTGGCCGAAGCAGTGGCGGTTTGGTCGGCATATTGTTGAGTGAGGTCCTCAAGTTTAGTTAAAATAGAGTCAATGGCCGGGGAGTTGATTTTATTGGCGGTGATGGAGTCGGTGGTTAGGTCTGTAGTGGTAACCTCGGTGGCGATTAATTTTTCGACTGTGAGGTGGTCGATTTCCGCGATGGGGGACAAAATCTTGTTAGGTTCGTAACCTAATAAGATTTCTTCGACTACGCCTGTTATATAAGCCTGCAGGGACTGTCCTTGCAGGGTGAAGGAGTCGGTTAACTCTAGGTTACGAACCTTGAGTGATTGAGTGGTGATTTGGTCGGCGATGAGGGTTTGGGTTTTGATAATGCCGGTGGTGAGATTGGCGACCAGGTCTTGAGATAGAGTTTCGACTTTTTGGTTTAGTTCTTTGATGGCTTCGACTAAAACAGGTGTGAGGTGACCATAATCCATACCGGAAGCATACCCAGGGGCATCTGAATCCCAACCAACAATCTCGGGTACATATTGGCCAACTTCTTCTGCAATCATACCCATATCTCGTTGGCCACCATGCGCTTCGTCCCAAGTATAATACAGGCCTCTCATGGAAAGAACTTTGTTGAGGGCGTTATCAATTGGTTGAAGGTCGGTTTTCCATCTGATTGATGATGAGGTTCCATAATCTGTGCCAGCACCAGCTGCATAAAAATCGTAGTTGGTGCCAGTGCTATACACGCCAATATCGGTGCCACTGGCGTACACGCCGTTTTCGCCTTCTCCTTTCACGCCGACAAAGTTAGAGTTAAAGCCAGACACGCCATATCCTAAGCTGTTGGTGCTAGTGCCATACACGCCAATATTGGTGCCACCGCCATACACGCCTCGGCTAGCGCCAGTGCCATAAATAGCGTAATCGGTGCTACCAACTCCCCCAACACTTAATTTTGATAATGGTGCCGTCGTCCCGATGCCGACGTTGCCGGTGTTGTCTATAGTTAGTCTTTGCAAAGGGTCATTAACACCTGACGGTTTCGTCCAGAATGACAATTCTCCCGTTGTTAAACTACGAGTGGTATTTCCTGTAATAACTTTGCCTACAACAGTGGAGGTTGAAAAACCAGCAACATCTGAACCAACAGCGACAAATCCAAACTGACCTAGGTAAGTATTACTTTGTGTTTTAACTGACGTGCTTTCATCGTGCCCAATATAAAATAACGCTTGAGCTGTAGTTCCACCTGTTAAGAGTCTAAGTTGTCCGTGGGTAGATGTTTGTTTTATTCTAACATCTCCATCTTCTATATGTAATTTAACGATTGGACTCGTCGTCCCGATGCCGACG
>JBDRQW010000045.1:0-2294 GCA_043826085.1 Candidatus Beckwithbacteria bacterium
GTTTATGACAAATCTTTTTAATGGCATCAAAGTTAACCGGGTGGCCGTATAGGTCAACGGTAATAATGGCTTTGGTTTTTTTGGTAATTAGGGCCTCAAGTTTTGAGATATCAAGATTGAAAGTTTCCGGTTCGATATCTACAAAAATCGGTTTGGCACCAACATATTTAATAACATTAACTGAAGCTACGAAAGTAAGGGCCGGGACGATTACTTCGTCCCCCGCTTTTATATCTAAGGCAATTAAAGCTAGGTGCAAAGCGGCTGTGCCGTTTGAGACAGGCAGGCCGTATTTAACTCCAACAAACTTAGCTAGATTCTGGCCAAATTGTTCGACGTATTTACCGATTGAAGAAATCCAAGCTGTATCTAAGCAACTATTGACTAGTTTTTTTTCTACAGAGCTGAATTCCGGTTTGGCTAGAGGAATAAAGTTTTTGGTCATTTTGGTTTTATTATTGATTTTAAGTATTTATAGTCTAGTTTATTGACTACTTTTAGCTGCCAGAGAATAAAATAGTAAATTAAAACGGCCAGCGGGCTTAAGATTAATTTTATCACAAAGCTTTGAGGTATTTGAAGTAAAATGAGTAAGCCAATGGCCGGTAGTAATATTATAGGTAGTTGAGGTAGTAAGGAAATTGATAGTCTTTTTTTAACTAAATATAAATGCCAAAAGCCACTCAAAATCCAAGCAGAAATGCTAGCGGTAACCGTACCAATGGCCCCATAAATTGGAGCCAGCCAAAAACTCAAAGCTATGGCTAGTAGTAAACCAACGATGTTAACTAAAATTAAAGGCCTATGGTTTTTGGTAGCGTAGAGAGCTTGATCGTAGGGAGCTAGGATCATTAAGATATAAGTGCCTAATAAAAGGATTGAAAAAACCGGAATAGCCGGTAGAAACTTGCTACCTAGAACCAGTTGAATAAGCTCGAGGCGGAAGAGAAAAGTTAACATAAAGACGGGGGTAAATATAACCAATAAATATTTTGAGGCCATGTTTAAGTATTCTTTGATCTGTTGATGGTTGTTCTCTGAAAAGAGTTTGGATATTTTGGGAAAGAAATAAAGCATAGCAGTGGCATAAAGGGTTTTAATCGAACCGCTTAGGTTGGCTGAAGCTGAGTAAAAACCAACCTGATCTGCTGAGGCAAATTTTTTTAAGATGACGACTAAGCTATTATCCTGAATATAAGATAGAGGGACGATGGCAAAAAAGGGTAAGGCGTAAATTAAGTATTTATTGAAAAGTTTTTTGGAAAAACTTAAAGGCTTAAATCGAGTGATAAGAATTAGACTTAAAAATAAAAGAAAGCCGGCTTCAATAAGATAGGTTAATGAAAACCCAAGTTCATTAGTTAAAACTCTTGCAAAAATAAAAATTGAAATTAACCTTAAAAGTTTAGCGAGAATTTTTACCAGGTTTTGGGGTAGAGATTGTTGTTTGGCTTCAAAGGTAATTAGGATAGAGTCACTAAAGCGAGTGAGAACTTGAATTAGAATAACCAGAGTAAGTAGTTGCCAGGAAGTGGAGGGGTGGAAAAAATAAGCGTAGATAAAAGCAATAATAGTTGAAGTAAGAAGTAAAATTGATTTGATAGATAAAAAGGTGAATAGATTTTTACCCGGCTCTTGACTGCTTGAAGTATAAAAACCATGGCTTTTTGAAAAACCAAGATCTGAAAAAGCAAAGATTAAGCCGGTTAAGCTAAATAAATAGGCTAGATTTCCAAGGACAACCGGACCAAATATTCTGGCTGAGAAGGATAAAATAAAAAAGCTGATTAAGCCACCTAAGCCGGTTAAGATAATTTGAATTAAGGTATTTTTACCGATCATTTTTTTATTATAGCTAACTGCTGACTGGGGCGCGAACCTTTTAAGTAAAATGGATTAAGTTTGAAAAGAAAACATAAAAGGTTTATAAACCAACGGCAAGGTTCAAAGTAAAAGCGATTGATTTTAAACCAGGGAGTGGTGTAGATTTTTTTAATTAAGTAGGGGTGAGAAGTTTTAATGATTACTTTTGAAAAATATTTAGTTAGTAAATTATTTAAATCACTCGTTGAAAATTCTTGAACATGCATGGGATCTTCAGGTTTGGGAAAAAGTTTAACCGGAGTGGTGATTAAACTCAAGCCCTTAGGTTTTAAAACTCTTTTGATTTCTGAAAGCATTTTTTCAGGGTTTTTAAGATGTTCGATAATTTCGCTGGCGATAACTATGTCAAAAGACTGAGTTTTAAACGGCAGTTTATAAGCAGAAGCTTGAAAAAATTTGGCGTTTACTTT
>JBDRQW010000046.1:0-33070 GCA_043826085.1 Candidatus Beckwithbacteria bacterium
ACCACTTCAGTTTCTTTAGTCAAACACTCCCTCAAGTCAGCCAACTGTGGTTTTTTAATCCCCCTATGTTCCACCGCTCTTGATAACTGAGACAAAGCAATCACCGGCAATCTTAATTCACGAGCCAAGTTTTTTAAACCCATCGAAACTTCAGAAATTTCTTGAACCCTATTTTCCAGATTTCTACTATGGGCCAACTGCAAATAATCAACTACCAGCAATCCCAAACCATGCTCAGACTGAAGCCTCCTCGCCTTGGTTCTCATCTCCATAATACTCATTCCCGGAGTGTCATCAATATACAAAGGCGCTTCGGCCAACTCTCCCATTGCATCAGATAAAGACGAAAAATCTTTTTCGTTTAATCTTCCGGTTTTTAATTTCCAAGCATCAATATCTGCCTGAGATACCAACAACCTATCCACCAACTCTTCTTGACTCATCTCCAAAGAAAAATACCCAACCGGCATTTTTTTCTCGACTGCTACATGTTGAGCAATAGTTACAGCCAAAGAAGTTTTTCCCATCCCCGGTCTAGCCGCTAAAATAATCAAGTTACTTTTTTGAAACCCGGCCAAAACATTATCTATGTCTTTAAACCCACTTGAAACTCCTCGAATTCCACCTGCAGTTTTATGAAGCTCGTCTAATCTATCAAATGACTCTGCCAAAACATCTTTAATCGGTAGAAAATTTCTCTCCAAAGTATCCTGGCTTAAACCAAAAATTGTTTTCTCTGCGTTATCTAAAATTTTAGTTATAGACAAAGTCTCATCAAACGAATCTTCAACCAATTTTGAAGCTTGAGAAATCAACGTTCTTTTGGTATAAAATCCCTTAACAATTTTGGCGTACTTCTCTACATGTGCGCTAGTCGGCACTCGATTTACCAACTCAGTCAAATAACTGGAACCGCCAACTTTTTTCAAAGCCCTGGCAGACTTTAATTTATCTGACACCGTCACCACATCAATTGGATCGCGATTTTCATACAAATCCATCACTGCCTCAAAAATCTTTATATGCTTATCATCATAAAAATGTTTGGCCCGAAGAAAAGAAGCCACCTCAACCACTGCATCTTTATCAATCAAAACCGCTCCCAAAATTGACTGTTCGGCCTGCAAACTATGCGGCGGAACCCGCAAACTACTTGACATATCTTTCTAAAACTACTAAGGAAAGTTCTTCCGGCAGGTCCAATTTTTTAACAGTTAATTTCTTTTCTTTCTTTGGCTCCATCTGTATCTCATCAATAAATTCTTTACATGTAGCTTTATTTTTCCACAAAGAACTATGTTCTTTTGTTCTATAATGCATTGGAATCACTATCGAAGGACTAATTTGTTTAATCACTTTGACTGCCTGCTTTAAATCAATAGTATAAACTCCTCCAACCGGTATTAATAAAACATCTAAATCCCCCAATTGACTAATCGTTTTTTCACTAAGTTCATGCCCTAAATCTCCCAAGTGGCAAATCCTTAAATCTTCGGCCTGAAAAGTATAAACCACATTCTTGCCTCTATCTTTACCCTCATTGTCATCATGAAAAGTAGATATACCGGTAATAGCCACCCCCTTAATCTCATACTCACCGGGACCATTAATAATCATCGGTTCCCCCTCAACCCCATCAGAATTGTTATGATCTTTATGTTGATGAGAAATAGTCACAATATCAGCTTTAATTTTAGCCAATTTAAAGCCTACCGACTCAAAAAAAGGATCACAGACCACTCTAGTTGACTTAAATTTTAATAAAAAACCGGAGTGTCCCAAGTAAGTGATGTCCATAATCACTCATCCTAACATAATCTAACTTTCTTGACAATAAATTAGCCTATTGATATAGTGCTGGGGCTTGATTAAATTATATGAAAAAAGAAGCATTAATAGCTATTGTTGTTGGTTTAATTTTGGGGCTGATCATTACCGTTGGTATCTATACCGCTAATCGATCGATCAATCAACTCAAAGCCAACAAAGTAGCTAAGTCAGACACCACCGCCACTCCTTTACCCCCAAACCAACCTGAGGAAAAATCTCTGGAAATAACTTCCCATGAATCTTTCGATTTAATTAATCAAAGTGAGGTTACTTTATCAGGAATCGCCTGGTCTGATGCTGTTATTGCCCTACTGACTGAAGACCAAGAACTTCTTACCACTGCTGATCCTGACGGTATTTTTTCCTTTAACTTTGACCTTATTAAGGGCTATAACGAAATTCAAGTCATCGCCACCGACGACACCGGAGAAACCAATTCCAAAAGTTTAATCTTAACTTATTCAACAACTAAAATTGAACTCGAATGAAAAAACTAATTATCTTAACCATTCTTTCTCTTTTAATTTTAATACCTTCTCCTCTAATTGCCAACGAGGCTTCAGAATCATCAAACTCAGAATCCCTCACCAATAAAATCAAAGAAAAGCTCCAAGAAACAGCTGAAGAAGGCTTAGACAACATCAGAAATGAAATTGTCAGCAAATCAAAAACTCCAAAGAAAAAAGCTTTTATAGGTAACCTTAAATCAATTAATGAATCAAACCTAACCCTTGAATACAAGTCTCAGGTTTTCAAAGTCACTTTAGACGAAAATACCGATATTATTAAATCATCCGGTAGTAAAACTCTTACCATAGATGACCTTAGTATCGATGACTTTGTTATTGCCATGGGCTTTGTCTTGCCCGATACCGACGATCTGATAGCTCACCGAATCCTCTTAATCTCTGCCCCAAAACCATCAATTTCCCGGCAATTACTAAGTGGAAAAATTAACGAAATCGACGGCAACAAAATTTCCATCGACTCGAAGTCTCTAGTCATCACCGCCAAAACCAATCTAAAAATCAAAGATGTGGAAGATCCCAAAGTAGAAGACCTGGAACTTGATGATAATTTATTTGCCATTGTCACCTTAGACCAAAATGGAGATATCAACCTCATCAAACAAATTCTTATTTTACCCGGCAAAAACAATCCCGCTGCTCTTCAACCAACCAATGCCACCACCGCCACAGACTCTGCCACCGCCACCGATTCTGCCACCCTCGAAGAATAGCTCCACCTGAACCTGCAGGGTTTATCCTTGCAGGTAAAAAACACAAATTTGTTATAATAAATATATGTCCAACAAACTTTATCAAGCAATCCTTACTTTAAAAACCGAAAAAGAAGTCACTGCCTTTCTTCGCGATCTTCTCACCTTAAAAGAAATCCATACTATCTCTAAACGCTTTCAAATGGCCATTTTGCTTTATCAAGGCCTTTCCTACGCCAAAATTGCCAAGCAACTTAAAGTTTCTACCACCACCGTTACCCGTACCGCCCACTGGCTCAAGCATGGTAAGGGTGGTTACCAAACAGTTCTCAAGCGCCTGAAAAAACACCCACTCCCGGAGTGAAAGAAGTTCACACTCCGGGAGTGTTCTTCCGCTTGACAAATATTTATTTTTACCTTAGAATAACCTTAGATTAATCTAATAAATA
The DNA here is from genome assembly GCA_043826085.1 of Candidatus Beckwithbacteria bacterium. Lineage (GTDB taxonomy): Bacteria > Patescibacteriota > Microgenomatia > UBA1400 > CG1-02-47-37 > CAXBYZ01. The sequence continues at coordinate 3,499 of JBDRQW010000046.1, forward strand.
CCTTAGGAACAATATGTTAATACCCACTGACGAAAATGTTTGCAGTATCACTGATTTAAGAGAAAATACTCTTTCTCTTTTACAATCAGTTCAAAAAAAACAATCCCCTACAATTATCATGTACAGAAATTCACCCAAAGCAATTCTGCTATCCATAAAAAAATATAACCAGTTAATGGAAATGGTAGAAGACTACTTAGACGAAGACTTAGCTTTAGAACTTGAGCAAGAAGCCTTATCAGCAACCAAAAAAGACTATATCTCCCTTAAAGATATGGCTAAAAAACATAGCGTAAAAATCTAAGCATGTACCAAGTATTTGCCTTACATAAAGCTGATAAAAAAATTTATAAACTTCATTCCGATGACAAAAAGAAAGTCTTTAAGTTATTTACTAAGCTTAGGATTAATCCTCTCTCGGAAAATTTAAATATAAAAAAGATTAAAAATTCTAAAAAGACTTTCAGAATTAGAATTGGTAAGATTCGAATAACTTACACCATAATTGCACAAAAAAAACAAGTGATTATTACAGACATTGGCTATCGTGGTAGCATGTATCGATTGTTTTAACACCCACTAATAACCCCTACTTGACAAATATGTTTTTTCCTGTATATTAACGTATTAACATGCTAATATATCATTTAAAGTTCCGAACTTTAAATATTTATACAAATATGAACAAACAAAACAAAATATTAAATTCTCATCACGGCCCACTTTTATGCGGGACGGGATATTTCATGTTGAAATAAATTAATAAATTAAAAATATAATCCCCCACCCCCCGCATTCTCTCGGGGGATTTTTTATGGAGAAAAATATATGAATAAAAAAATCTTTAAACTGACAGGTAAGAATTTAAAACCTGAAAATGTAGTCGCACTTGGCAACAACCAGCTTAAGCTCGTTGTCCCCAAAGAAACTATTAAACGAGTTTCAGATAACTGGCAGGCAATTGCCCAAATGCTAAAGCGCGGTGACATCATGTACGGTTTAAATACTGGCATTGGTGGCTTTGGTAATGTAGTTATTTCAAAAAATAAAGCTGGAGAACTATCCACGAGAATGCTCAGAGCCCACGCTGCTGGATACGGAGATATTGTTCAAGAAAATATTGCCAAAGCTTCATTATTCTTAAGATTAAATCTTTTTGCCATGGGTTACTCAGGTGTTAGACCTAAATTATTTAACACTTTTGTTACTATGATTAATCGCGGCGTTACTCCAATCTTTTATAATAAAGGCTCTGTTGGCACCTCGGGTGATCTTGCTCCTTTATCTCAAATGGGCTTAGTGGTTATTGGCGAAGGCCAAGCTTTTTATCAAGGCAAAATTATGTCCGGTAAAAAAGCAATGAAAAAAGCCGATATTCCTTTAGTTCCATTAACTTACCGAGAAGGGTTAGCTATTATGAATGGCACTCAATACATGAGCGCTATTGCTGCTTTTAATGTTTTTGAAGCTGAAAAATTAATTAAACAGGCAGAAATTATCTGCAGTATGTGTATTGATGTCTTAAACTGTGTTGAATCAGCCTACTCAAAACCATACAACCAAGCCAAAAAATATCAAGGCCAAAATGACTCAGCCTCTAATATAAGAAGCTTATTAAAAGGAAGCCAGATTTTAAAACAACCAAAGAAAAACATTCAAAATGCTTACTCACTCCGATCCGTGCCACAAGTTACTGGTAGTATTCGTGAATGTTTAAAGTTTATTCGTCAAATGACAGAATCTGAGATCAATTCTGTGGCTGATAATCCTTTATTTTTTACCAAAGAAAAAGTTTGTCTAACCGGAGCCAATTTTCACGGCGCACCTATTGGTTACAGTCAAGATTTACTTAAAGTCATCATCACTGATCTGGGTAATTTATTAGAACGCCAAACCAATAATCTAATGGACCCTGCTTGCTCAGGTGATTTGCCAGCTTTTCTAGTAAAAAGTGCTGGTTTAGACTCTGGTTTAATGATTACCCAATATACTCAAGCCGCTCTCGTATCTGAAAATAAAGTTTTAGCTGGACCAAACAGTGTTGATTCAATTCCTGTTTCAGCCAATCAAGAAGATCACGTTTCTTTCGGCACTATTGCCGCCAGACAAGCTAGTGAAATTATTGAAAATACACAGGCCGTTTTAGCTATTCAACTTCTAGCTGTCTGTCAAGCTTATGAGTTTAGAAAACCGCTTAAACCCTCACCTGCTTTTCAGGCAGTTTATAAATTAGTTCGTTCTGTCAGTCCCAAAATCACCCAAGACCGAGCTTTTTATAAAGACATTGAAAAAGTAGTTCCTTTAATTAGAAATTGTCAAGTCTTACAAACTGCCGAAAAAATAGTCGGCAAACTTAAATAAAAAAATATGATTAAAAAATATCCCAATCAAACCATTAAAACCTTACTAACTCGTACTTGCTGTCGAGATTATACTAACCAACCTATTCCTGATCAAGATATTGATTATATTCTTAAAGCTGGCCAAGTAGCTCCTTCGGCTAAAAACCGTCAACCTTGGTTCTTTATAGTTATTAAAGATCAAGATTGTCGACAAAAAATCGCTAAATCCGCTTTTGTTGGCCGTCAACGCCAATTTGCCGGCTGGGATCAAGAAAAAGCTAAACAAATGATACAAGGAAATGCTTTTGATAATTCTAACGATGCCGTTATTGCTAAAGCTCCGGTCGCTATTCTTATTCTCAGAAACCTTAACCCCGATTATCAAGAAGCACTACCTGCTGAGCTTAATATTAAAGAGGAGCAAGGGGTCGCTAATACCACCTTTTCCATGATGTTAACAGCCCAAAGTCTAGGCCTAAACACAGTTTGGATCTGCTCCCCTCTTTATATTAAGAAAGAACTATCCCAAATACTGCCTCAATATGAAGTAGACTGGCAAAATAATTGGCAACCACGAGCAATTATTCCCATCGGCTATCCAAAACAACCAGGCAATAAACCAACAAGAAAACCCTTACAAGAAATTAGTCTAGAAATATCGTCCTGATCCTAACCGGATCAGGACTAAAAGAAAGTTGAAATAACTTATGACGTCAAAAGAAATTAAAACTAAACCGCTTCAATTATTAACTTCTCAAAGAGAAATAAATAGATTTAATCTTAAGCCTGAACAGCCCTTATTTGCTTTAACTAGCGATGGAGGAATGGTTAAATCTCAAGATCCAAGAGTAAATTCTGTTGGAGAATTATTAACAAAGGTTGAAGATTTACTTCTTGAGCCAGAAGCAGTTTTTTGTGAAGAAATTTTATCTAGGATTTTAGATAAATCAACTAGTAGTGTTGCCAGACTAGAACCTCAGGCATTATTATCTCCACTTGAGTTTGAAGCTTACGTTTATAGATTTAAGAATGGTGGTGCTTATCTTAACCCAACACAGGATTTTTATGCAGTTGTAGATGAAACAAAACTACCGGTGGCATATGGTTCAAGAAGCAGTCTATGCCCACCTATGGCAAATATTTCAATATTCAGTCAAAAACTGATGAATATTCCAGACGAACCAGTCTGTACTGGAGGGGTTCAACCTTGTTTACGAAATGAGGTAATTTATGAACAGGAAAAAATCCGGTTCCCATGGTTTACCCAAACAGATATTGAACTAATAGCAATAACTTCACTTGACCAACAAGAGAATCAAGAAATTCTGTTAGATACCTATTCTTGCTATCAAATGATCAAAGCACTCGAATTAGCAGGTATTCCTAATAAAAGTATCGAAATTAGAATTAATAATTATATGCAAATTCTAAATAATGTTCTTGGAGATCAAGTCCCATGGTTAGAAAAAGAAATTTTTGGTTATCAATCACTTAATAATTTATCAGCCTTAAAAGCTGCTAGAAAAACAGAAACTGATGAGTATCGGATAGAACAAAAACAATCCCTAAATAAATTATCTAATTTCTGTAAAAAGTTTGATGTTCCTGAAGAAGCTCAAGCATTTTTCTCAAATATAATCACTAAGGGTGGATATGATTTTTCTTGCCTATCTGATAATCCTGGAGAATCACCCGAAATAATAACAAATTTTAATTACATTGATGCAATCCAGGCTTACTTACGATTAATTACTACGTCAACCTTGCTTAGAAATTTTTTCCCTGGAAGGCAAATATGTAAAATCGATCCACTTTCATATAGGGGAGGTTTTCCTGGTTATGACAAAACTACTATGCAAATAGACGTTATTCTCCCAAACGATCAAGTAATGATAGAGGTTGGCGGTGGCGGAGCTTATCCGAATTCCCTGCAAACAGCGGCTGAAGTACTGGGTGATAGTTATTTAAATCAACCTCAATCCTATGCAGTTGGATTTGCTTTAGGTAATGCTCGTGTATACAGTGCAATGGAAAAGTTTTTACCATCACCACAAGTTAATTCGACAGTTTCTGTTTTATCTTGGAATGAATTTCTAGAAGTATGCAACCAATAAGAAAAGAGATCATTTCAATAGTTTCTAAACTTATATCTTTTAAAACTATTGATAAAAATTTACAAGAAATAAATAACTGCATTGATTATATTCAAGATTATTTTTCAAATTCAAAATTGATAGTAAAAAAATTTACTTCTGGGAATATTCCTTCATTAGTTATTAGTAATCAAGATACTAAATCTTTTGATATTTTGTTTAATGGGCATATAGACGTAGTGCCTGGAACAAAAAAACAATTTACTGCAAAAGTAACTAATTTAAAAATATTTGGTCGAGGAGCAATTGATATGAAAGGCTCAATTGCTAGTTTAATGGTGCTGTTTAAAAATTTACCGAAGATCAACAAAAAGGTTGGATTAATGATCGTTAGCGACGAAGAAATTAATGGCACTAACGGAACAAATTATTTAGTTAATAAAAAAGTTTTAAAATCTAAATTTACTATTATTGCTGAAGAAAGCGATTTTAATATTGTAACTAAACAGAAGGGGCAAATAACAATAAAATTAAAAGCATTGGGTAAGAGTGGACATGGATCTCAACCGTGGGCTGGTGAAAATGCAATTGAAAAACTTTATAAATATTATTTAAAAATTAGAAATAAATTTCCACAAAATCAAACAGATATTTGGAATTCAAGTAGTATCAATCTAGGAGTTATTGCGGGAGGTGAAGCAGTTAATGTTATTCCAAATTATGCAGAAGCAAAAATTGATATTAGATATCCGACTATCAAAAGATTAGAAACTCTTTTACATGATTTAAAAAAAATTACTCAAAGCGATGAAACATTTATGATTAATTCCAAAACTAATCCGATGAACTCTGGAAGATCTTTACCTTATATTAATAAACTAAAACAGATAATAAAGGAGGAGATTGGACGTAAATCTCAAATCAAATGGACAAATTATTGTAGTGATGGAAGGTATTTTTCTGACAAGAAACTGCCTGTAATAGAATTTGGTCCAACTGGAGAAAATTACCACACTATAAAAGAGTATGTTGAAATAAACAGCCTAGTTCAATACTATAATATTATTAATAAGCTGATAGAATCAATCTAGTTTATGAGCTCTAAAATAAATCCATTCACCAACGTCATTCAAAACTGCATGGCTGTCAAACCAACCGATTCAGTTCTAATCGTCACTGATCCTACAAGAAATCTCCTTGCATGTGAGTTCTTAAAAGCGGCTAAAGAAATCACCAAAAAAGCTGAGCTTATTTCTTTTGACAGCATGATCGAGAACGCCCAGGAGCCGCCAAAAGAAATCGGCGATCTTTTACACACATCTGATGTGTGTTTGTTAATAACCACCTATTCCCTCTCCCACACCCAAGCCAGAAAAAACGCTTGCAAGGCTGGTGCCCGAATTGCTTCCATGCCAGGCATCACCAAAGACATGATATTAAGAACCCTATCTGAGGATTACTCAGAGATTGCCAAAACTAGCCAAAAATTAAAAAAAGTTTTAGAAACAGGTAAAAAAGTTACTATTACCTCTCCAGGTGGCACTAACCTCACTCTTACCATCACTAATCGGCCAGTTATTGCCGATACCGGCTTTTTCACTAAACCGGGCGACTTTGGTAACTTACCAGCCGGAGAAACTTTCTTAGCTCCAATTGAAGAAAAAACTAACGGCACAATTATTTTTGATGGTTCCTTTGCCGGTATCACTCTAGATAAACCCATTAAAATAGAAGTTAAAAACGGCCTTGCTATAAAAATCTCTGGCGGTAAAGCCGCCAAAACCCTCAAGAAACTCATTGACAGGGTCAGACCCTGTCATAAAGCTAAAATCATTGGTGAACTTGGTCTTGGCACCAATAAAACCTGTAAGCTATGTCCACAAATTTTAGAAGCCGAAAAAGTCTATGGTACTGCCCATCTAGCTCTTGGTAATAACTTTGGTTTTGGTGGCAGTAACCAAGTCTCCTTCCACTCCGACGGCATTATCCTCAACCCAACTGTTACAGTTGACAAAAAAATCATCATCAAAAATAACAAAATCCTAATCTAACCTACAAGGATCATCCCTGTAGGCTGATTAATTAACATCCTAACCCAAGAAGACTCTTTTCACACACCTGCAGGGTTGAACCCTGCAGGTGAATAAATAAGAAATAAACTATGGTAAACTAATAAATATGACTAAACTAAAAGCTCAAAAACTAGCCGGATTTAGAGACTTCTTTGCCGAAGATATTAAAATCCGGGAATTTGTAATTAACGCTTTCAAAACAGTATTTGAAAAATATGGTTACGAACCCTTGCAAACCCCGGCCCTAGAGTACACTGATATTTTCGCTGGTGAAACCGGAGAAGAAGCTGAAAAACTTTTTTATAATTTTAAAGATAACGGCGGCAGGGACATCATGCTTAAATATGAAGTTATGATCTCCATGTGTCGAGCCGTAGCTGAAAACATCAATAAGATCACCTTCCCCTACAAACGCTACCAAATCCAAAATGTCTGGCGGGCTGAAAAACCACAAAAAGGGCGCTTTAGAGAATTTACTCAATGTGATGCTGATACCATCGGCACAGCCTCTGTTATCACTGATGCTGAGTTTATCCAAATGGGTATTGAAGTCATGCAAAAACTTGGCTTTAAAAACTTCATCGCCAATATCTCTAATCGAAAATTCTTAAACGGTCTAGTTAAATTTGCCGGCGCTAAAGATAACGACTTTATCCCAATTTGCCTGTCAATTGATAAACTTCCAAAAATAGGCCGCGATAAAGTTAAACAAGAACTAGTTGCTAAAAGAAAAATATCTCCGGATATCGCCGATAAAGTTCTAGATGTTGTCACTACTACCGGTAAGTCAGATCAACTAATTAAGAAATTCAAAACTCAAATGAAAAACATTCCGGAAGCTATCAAAGGCTTAGAAGAACTGGAAACTATTTTTAATTACTTAAAAACATCTAAGGTTAATTCTAAATTTTATCAATTTTCCCCTTTTATTGCTCGAGGTTTAGCTTACTATACCGGTCCAGTCTGGGAATTTGAAATTCTTGAAGGAAATATTGGTTCAGTCGCCGGCTGTGGTCGCTACGATAACACCATTGGTAACTTAATCGGCTCAGGCAAACAAGTCCCAGCTACAGGAGGCTCGTTTGGCATCGAAAGAATCGTAGAGGTAATCAAAGACAGGAAAATGATTAAAATTGATATCACGCCGGTTAAGGCTCTAGTGACCTGGTTTGCTGATAAAACTTTTGACCAAAGTTTAGTTGTTGCAAATAAATTAAGAAACAATAACATCTCCACTATGTTATATCCGGAGATGGATAAACTTAATAAACAACTCAAATACGCCGATCAGAAACAAATTCCTTTTGTAATTATCATCGGCCCGGATGAAGTCAAGAAAAATTTAGTCACCCTCAAAAACATGAATAAAAAATCTCAAACCACCCTCCCCCTTGAAAAAGTAATCGCTAAACTTCGGCCAAAGGCCGATCAGCCTCTGGCTGAAAAATAATACCCCAATGCCTAAACGTCTTAAAGCCTATCTAGCCCTCATCGTCGTCGCCATTGTTTGGGGTGCCGCCCTGCCCATTGTCAAACCGGCCCTTGAATTTATCACTCCCGCGCAATTTTTATTTTTCCGCTACCTTTTAGCCGCCCCATTAGCTTTACCAATATTTATTTACTACTTCATCAAGTTGAAACCAAAACGTAATCTCATCATCAAAATTATATTATTAGAAGCCTTCACTTACTTTACTTTAATTATTCTTTATCAAGGCCTCAAGCTGACTTCAGCCATCGAAGCATCTTTAATCGGCGCCACCGGCCCGATTTTTACTGTTTTAGGCGGTATTCTCTTTCTCAAAGAAAAAGAAGAAAAACGAGAATGGCTAGGCTTAATAATTAGTTTTTTTGGCACTATCATACTGATAGTTGAACCCCTGTTAACTGGCGCAAATTCTTCAATTGGTCTTTCCTTAAACGGCAACTTAATGATTATTGGATACAACCTAACTTGGACCGCCTATCTTTTAATTGCCAAAAAACTTTATCAAAAACTTCCCAAACTATTTATCTCAAGTTTTAGCTACCAAATCGGTTTACTATGCTTTTTTCTCATCAACCACTTTAACCACAATTCAATGTCCTTATCTTTACTCTCTCACCCAAGCGTAGCCATAGCCGCCATTTACATGGCCGTCTTTGGCTCAATTATCGGCTTTACTCTTTACATCTACGGTCAAAACCTCATCGAGGCCTCAGAAGCCTGCCTCTTTACTTACTTACAAGGAGTTGTTGCCATTCCTGTTGCAATTATTTTGCTCAACGAGTCCATCACTTGGCCCGCCTTACTAGCTATACTGATCATCTCCATCGGTATCTTTTTAGCCGAATATCGGCCTAGAAAAATAACTACTTAACTGATATAATCCTCTGGTTATGAAAAAAAAGATTCATCCTAAATACTATTCCAATTGCAAAGTCACTTGTGCTTGTGGCAATGTCTTTACCACCGGCTCTACTCTCGAGGAAATTAAGGTCGACATTTGCTCTGCCTGCCATCCCTTTTTTACCGGTAAAATGAAATTTATTGACACCATGGGCCGAGTCGAAAAATTCCAAAAAAGTCAAAAAAAAGCAGAAAAAAAGAAATACACCAAAAAAATAGACCGAAAAAGATTAGAAGAAAAATTAGAAAAAGCTAAGCCTAGAACCTTAAAAGAAATGATTGAACAACAAGCAAAGAAAAAGAAAAAACAATGAACGACTACCTCAAAGAGGAGGTCAAGCGCTTAGAAGAAAAAATTAAAAAAACTTCAACCCTCCTCAAAGACCCTCAACTAAAGGACTTAGCTCAAGAAGAAGTTACTTCTCTCGAATCCCAACTCCAATCTTTAAATTCATTACCACTCCGGAGTGGTAATGAAAAGAAAAAAACAAAAAAACTACAAATACGCCAAGGAAATATTATTATCGAAGTTCGATCCGCCGCTGGCGGTGAAGAAGCTAAAATTTGGGCCGACGACCTACTTGAAATGTACACTCGTTTTGCAGAAATTCAAGGCTTAGAAATCATCCCATTAAGCTCCGGAACTATTAAAATCAAGGGAAAGAAAGCCCACTCTCTTTACCAATTTGAATCTGGGGTTCATCGAGTTCAAAGAGTTCCAACCACTGAATCCCAAGGTAGAATTCACACCTCTACCGCCACTGTTACCATTCTTCCGGAAGTTAAAGAAACTGAAATTATTATTAACCCAAAAGATATTACTATTGAGTTTTATCGATCATCAGGATCAGGTGGCCAAAATGTAAATAAAGTTTCTACGGCAGTCAGACTAAAACACGCTCCCTCCGGAATCGTCATTGAGTCTCAAACTCAACGCACTCAAGAACAAAACCGAAAAATTGCTTACGATTTATTACGCTCTAAACTCTACACTATAAAAAAAGACAAAGAAATAACCAAAGTCGACTCAACCAGAAAACAAGCGGTTGGTCGTGGCATGAGAGCCGAAAAAATCAGAACCTACAACTTTCCCCAAAACCGAGTCACTGATCACCGTCTCCAAAAATCATTCAAAGACTTAAAAAACATCATGGAAGGCAACCTCTTACAAATCGTAACCAATCTTCAACAATTATCCTAAACTAATCCAAGCCAAGAGTTTTAAATACGGCGTTTTTATTAGCTTTATATATAATATCCCCGTCAAAAATATCACCAGGTATATCTATTAATTTAGTTTCAGGCAACTCATGTCCATATTGGTCCAGTATTTGCCTTGCAGTATTGTTATACGTTTCAATTTGTATAAATATCCTTTGTTTTATTTCTTCAAGGTGATCTTTGTCAGTTTCAAAAATTAACTTTATTCGTGATAAAACCGCCCTAGGCTTAATCAGAGTAACACATATTAAATCTTCCATTTGAATAAACCTTAACAATTTGCTTCTCCATTCCTGAAAAGATTTTTCATCTTTAAACCTACCTGCTTTCATATACATCTCCGCAACTACCATTGCCTGAAAGGGGCCATCAGTCAACAGCAATACTCCGGCATGAGCTTTCTTTCTCTCAACTAATTTACACACAGTATTTGTATATAAAGGCAATTCATTTTCACTGTCGTTTAATGGATCAGGCAACAAAGACATACCGCATAAACCTCTATGTTTCTTGCCAGTTTCTCGTGTCAATAAATTATCAAGCGTACCGTTCACTAATAAAGTATATTTTCCCCGAAACGGTGTCCCGCAGAATTCAATTCTTGTTGTAACATTTAAAATGTTGGTATTTTCTTTTTTGCGAAATAAATTGTATTTTTCATTCATTTATCTTTAAAGTAAAATTTTAATTAACCTCTTACAAATCGTCAGCCTCCTCCAAAACAGCCTCTAACTCAATCATCTTTCCATTTCTAAAAACTTCCAACTTAATCTTAAAGTTTGGCCTTAACTTGGCCACCACTGTACTTAAATCATTTTTTTGAGTTAATGGCTGACCTTCAATCTTGGTTACAATATCATTTTCTTTTAAACCGCTTTTATCTGCCGGTGAACCCAAAACTATTTCCACAATATAAGCCCCTTCAGGAACACTATTTAAAATTGCCGTCTTCTTATCAAGCATTTGATACCTCACTCCCAAATAAGGCCTGGAAAACTTACCGGTGGCATTAAAGATATCAATTGAATCTTGAACCACATTAATCGGAATGGCAAAACCAATATTTTCCCCGGCTTGAGATATTGCCACATTCACTCCAATCACTTGGCCAAACGAATTAAGCAATGGCCCTCCGGAATTACCAAGATTTATAGCCGCATCGGTCTGAATCACATCATCGAGTCGCTCACTTAAGGACCCATAACCTGTATTTATCCCTCTCCCTAATCCGGATATAACTCCTGTAGTTACCGTTGACCTAAACTCACCTAAGGCCGTCCCTATAGCAATTACTATCTGACCCACCTTTAAAGAATCAGAGTCCCCCATCTTTGCCGCCACCAACTCTGCTTCCCCCGGAGTAACTTTTAATATAGCCAAATCATTACTCGGATCTCTATAAATTTTTTCCACCACCAACTCAACGTTATCACTGGTAATCACCCTAAACTCTGCATCAGGATCAAAAACAACATGCTTATTAGTCACCACCAAACCACTCTTATCTATGATAAATCCGGAACCAATATCTTGTTCTATTTTTCTCTCCTCAACTTTAGGATTTTGATTAAAAATCCCAAAAGGATCAAAAAAAGTACTAGGGTCAATAATTTTCTGCGTTTTTTTAACTCCCACCGTTACCACCGAAGGCCCCACTTTTTCCACTACATCAATCACCGCATTCTCTTCTTTTAAAATCTCCCGATACACTTGTTGTTGTTTTGGTTCTGCTTTATCTTTTTTAGAAAAAAATCGGTCGCCAACCGCTCCCCCTAAAATCCCAACCACTAAAACTACCACTAAGGCTAATCCAATTAGCCCCTTCTTCATATTTTTTCAATCTTTACTTTCACCTTGGCTAAAGCTTGACCAAATTTTAACTCCACCTCATAATCACCAATTTTCTTGATCGGCTTCTCCAGTTTTATATATGTTTTTAAAATATCCAATTCTTTAGCAATTTCTTTTTTAGTAATACTACCGTGAATTTTACCGGCTTTACCGGCCTTTGCTTTAATAGTCACTACCTTGCCGTTTAATTTTCCCGCTAACCGCCTATCTTCTTGTTTTGTTTTCTTTTTAACATCTTTATTCAAGGCTTCTTGTTTTTTTAACTTTTCAAGGGCAATCTTTGTAGCAATAATCGCTTGCTTTTTTGGCAACAAATAATTAACCGCATAACCCAACGAAACATCCTTAACTTCACTTGTCTTTAAAATTATAACTTTCATACAACCCTAATTATACACCACTTCCAGCGCCTTAATAAACTGTTCATCAATATCAACAGTTTCTAAATCATCTTCTATTTCAATATCAGGAGTAATTCCTTTAGTTTCATTTACCCACTGTCCACTAGGTAGTAGCCACTTAGCCGTAGTTACATGAAGACCGGCTCCTTTACCCAACTCCAAAGCTTCCTGAATGGTACCTTTGCCAAAACTCTTTTCTCCAATTAATTTGGCCCTCTGATGATCGCGAAGAGCTCCGGATAAAATTTCCGAAGAAGAAGCACTCCCCTTATTAATTAATACCACTAAAGGTTTATCTAATAACCGCCCCTTATCATTTACACTATAAGTCTCAACTTTACCCTTAGAATCTTCTTGTTTAACTACAATTAAGCCTCTGTCTAAAAACTCACCGGCATAAATAACCGCTCCCTGTAAATATCCACCGGGATTATTTCGCAAATCTAAAATAATACCCCTGGCATTTTTTTTAGCTACTACCTCATCAACCACATTATTCCACTCTTCCTCGGTTCTACCTCCGAATCTGGATAATTTAATATAAGCAATATCTAAATTTTCACCCTTCCAAAAAAGTTCAACACTTTTAATCACTATAGTCTCTCTCTTAATAGTCACTATACTTAAATCACTGTCTCCTGCATGAAATAAAGTTAAATCAATTAGAGAATCTTTTGGGCCCCTAATAATCTCGACCGCTTCGGGCAAAGACATATCAGTCGTATCAACATCAATATCTTTAGCCTCATCTTTAATGTGTAAAATCAAGTCACCGGCTTTAACCCCAGTTGCTTCCGCCGGCATACCGGCCAAAGGAGCAATCACTCCCAATTGACCATCAATAAAACCCAACTGAATTCCCACTCCTTCAAAAGCTCCATTTAACTCTTCATTTGTAGCTTTATTTTGTTTAGGCGGTAAAAAAACCGTGTAAGGATCTTCCAAAGAAGCAGTCATTCCCCTTATTGCTCCCCAGACCATCTCAGTCGGCTTTAAACTCTCCTTAATCAAGTAACTCTCTCCAAGCTTATCCCACACTTGCCAAAACATTCTTAAATCAACACTATTCTTATCATCGGGCTGAGACCTATCCAACTTAATTACTCCCAAATTACTCACCGAAATTTCCTTTTTACCAATCCGATACCCAATCACTCCAGCCATCAAAACCAGACTTAAAATCAACACCCCCGTTCTAATTTGTTTGAGTGATATTTTCATTATCCTAACTTACAAATGGAATAAACGCTAAATGCCTAGCTCTCTTAATTGCTTTTGACAATCGCCTTTGATGTTTAGCGCAAACTCCGGAACGTTGTCTAGATAAAATCTTGCTTCGTTCAGAGATGAACTTTTTTAAAATCTCAAAGTCTTTATAATCAGGCACTTTTTCACCTTTACTTTCACAAAAAAAGCACTTTAAGTTTCTTTTAAATTCTCGTCGTTTTCTTTGCATAGTTTTTAAAAAGGAATGTCGTCGGGATTAATTTTATCATCCTCTACTTTTTTTTCAGCTGGTTTAACCTCTTTTCCAACCGGTTTAACCGGGGCCTTGGCCTCAATCGGTTTTTTTGCTTCTACAGGTTGCTCATCTTGAGATTGAGCCACCGGTTCCGCCTGATAAGCGTCCGGATTAGCCTGTCTATCTTTGTGCTTTGAGTCCAAAACAATCATGTTGTCAATTATTACTTCAACGGTAGTTCTTTCTTGACCTGAAGCATCAGTCCAATTTCTTGTTTGAAGTCTTCCTTCAACATATGCTTTTCTACCTTTAAAAAGTAACTCACTACACAGCTCAGCCAGCTTATTCCAAGCCACTATTCTATGAAATTCAGTTTCTTCCTGACGATCACCACCCGCAGACGGCTGCCAAGATCTATTTGTAGCTAACCCAAAAGTGCAAACCGGCGTACCTTGTGGTGTATATCTTAACTCTGGGTCACGAGTTAAATTTCCAATTAATATTACTTTGTTAAGAGATCTGCTTGACATAATCACTCCTTCATTATTAATAAATATCTCAAAATTTCCTCTTTTAAACGCATTGCCCGATCAAGCTCTGCAACCTTAGTCTCCGGCATCTCTATAATAAAAATTCCATACCAACCTTTGGTTTTCTTCTTAATCTCATAAGCCAAATCACGAACCCCTAAAATATTTTTCTCTTTAACAACAGCCTTAGCTTCAGTTAACAACTCTTCTAATAATGATTTTTGTTTTGCCTCGTCTTTCCCAATCTCTTCGGTCAGAACCAAGGTTAGTTCATATGTCTTCATGTCTCATCCTATTTTATCTAATTTCAAAAAAATTGCAATCGCTAAATTACTTACACACATCTGATGTGTGTTTTTTCTCTGTTTTTTCTCTTGGAATTTTGTAATAAAAATGCTGTCATACATGAAATAAATATGGCATTTATCGAAAAATTCCACCAAACAATAGAAAACACCATCGCTCTCTCGGAAATCGGAGAAACATTGGTAACCAACCTAACAGCATTTGCTGAAAAATTTCAACCCGCAAAAATAGGCTTTGTTGGCGATGCCGTAACTTGCTCCTACCACAAAAGAAATGGACGAAAATAGAGCCAGGTTAGTTAGATTTGCCTCCCACCTTAACCAACAAAATCCAGACTCTTTCTTTTTCAGCTCAGCTGACATCTTTACTAACGAAGTTCGCGAAAGAATAAACTCCACTGAAATCAGCCATCCACAATGGATGGAATACTGGGAAACAATTTTAAAGGCAAACCTTATCACTGATTTATTTCTAACTCCTGGATGGGAACGATCTACTGGCACAAAAGATGAACATAGAACAGCCGAAGAAATGGGTCTCGCCATTCATTATCTAGATTACGAAGTTTAACCCAAACAAATACTAACTAAAACATTTAAATTTTTTATTACCCCTATAACTTCTCCCAGATTTTGAAACATTTTTACCCCCAACCTTAACTATATCAGCCGTAAAGTCATTATTTCCATGAACTAAACTAGACCCCACTCCATAAACATCCACGGGTGTTTTTTCTTTCTCAAACCAAGTTACTTTTTTTTCGTCAAATCCTCCAGAAACAACAATCTTTACAAACTCAAAACCTTCTTTATTTAAAGTTTTTCTCACCAACTTCACTAATTTTGGATTGACTCCATAATTTAACTTGTTTTTAACTTTATTACTAACTAAAGATTTGTCAATCATGTTTTGAGCTGTATCTAGTCGCACTCCCCATAATTTCCTACCTAAAACTCTTGCTGCTTTTAAAGAATCCGCCACACAATCATTATTAAAGTCAACTAAAGCAATTGCCCTCACTTTTTTAAAATGCTTGACAAACTGTTTCAAAGTAATCTCCAAATCGCCCTTATTAACAGCGATTAAAGCATGAGGAATTGTTCCTATCGCCGGCAATTCTACCCTAACAGCCTGAGCAAGCGTACAAACTGCCGTAGCTCCTCCGACCTTAGCTGCATAACCATCACCTTCCTGATTTAAAAAATGGTCAAATCTATCAGCAAAAAACATCACTGGTTTTTTATTTGCAGCCTTCACTACCCCCCTAGTATTACTTGCCACCAAAGTTCTTCTGGCTAAAATTCCTAAATACAAAGATTCTAAATGAGCAAAATATGTATACGGGCCAATAATATGCATTACCGACTCGCCTGATTTTATCTGACTTCCTTCGGGCAAGGATCTGACTTTTAAATCACTCCACTTTGAAACCCATCGATTTCTTTTAAAATATCCTGTCCCTTTTTTTAATAGTTCAACTGCCTCATCAACCCCACAAAACACACTCTTATCTTTTTTTTGAAATAACTGCATTGTTACTAAATTTAAATTAACTTCTTGAGATAAAATATGTTTAGTTTTATTAAAATACACCGCCGAAAAATAACCCCTTCTAATCTTATTAATAGTTTTTTTATCCCAATATGTCATTAAATACTTACACACATCTGATGTGTGTTTTTCCCTCCTCTTTATCCTCTATCAAATATCCTTTTTTTTCTATCTCTAGCCTCACCACATCCGCCTCATCCCACTTTTTCTCTTTTCTTAAACTTTCCCGTTTTTTTACTAATGTTTCCACCTCAACCGAAATCTTAACTTTATCTTTTTCAACTTCACCCAACCCCAACCCCAAAACTTGATCCCAATCTAAAATCAATTCCCACTTATCATATTCTGGAATATTTGACTTAGCCATCTCCCAAACCACAGCCATAGCTTGAGGCATATTAAGATCATTTTCCACCGCCTGCCTAAACTTCAAGGAGACTCCCTGAAGTTTTTCCAATTTTTCAGGAGACAACTTAGTCCTGCCTTTTGTACCGCTCCAGGAGCGTGATATTGAAGTTAATTTTTTATAAGCTTCTTTAGCCGCATCTAAAGATTTATAAGTAAAGTTCATCTTGGTTCGATAATGCCCCGTCAAAAACAAGTACCTTAATATTCGAGGTTCGTAACCTCGAATTTCTAGATCTTTTACCCTTATAAAATTCTTCAAAGACTTGCTCATTTTTTCACCATCAATATCCAAAAAGTTCGAATGAAACCAATAGTTCACAAACTTCTTGCCGGTACAAGCCTCACTTTGAGCAATTTCATTGGTGTGATGCACCGGAATATGATCAATTCCACCGGTATGAATATCAATCGTCTCCCCCAAATACTTCATCGAAATAGCACTACATTCAATATGCCAACCTGGAAATCCAACTCCCCACGGACTCTCCCACTCCATTAAACGACGCACAGCAGAGTCAGGATAACTAAACTTCCACAGAGCAAAATCAGTGGCATTTTTCTTCTCCAAGTTTTTCTTAACCCTAACTCCTTCTTTCAAGCCTTCAATGTCCAATCTTGCTAACTTACCATAGTCTTTAAATTTACTGGAATCAAAATAAATCCCATCACTGGTTTTATATGTAAAACCTTTTTTCTCAAGTTTTTTTATTAAATCTATCTGTTCGCTAATATGATCAGTCACGCGAGCCACTACATCAGGCTTCACTATATTAAGCTGATCTAGCATCTCAAAAAAATCTTTTGAGTAGTAGTCGGCTAATTTCCAAATGTTCTTATTTTCCTCTCTCGCCTTTTTTTCCATCTTATCCTCACCGGAATCGGCATCCGAAGTTAAGTGGCCCACATCAGTCACATTCATGACCACTTTAACTTTATAATCTAACCACCTTAAAGCTCTGACTAAACAATCGCTGTTTATATAAGCTCTGGCATGACCAATATGGGCATAGTCATACACCGTCGGGCCACAAATATAAACTCCAACTTGCTTGCGATGAGCTTGCCGAACTCGATCAACCAATCTAAACTCCTCGATTTTTCTAGTTAAAGTATTAAATAGTTTCATCCGCTCACCCCCCTGGCTATTTCACCGGTTCCCATTCCTTGCTTACTTAATAATGATAACTTACTTTTATTCTGCTTCATCTCTTCCTTTTTTTTCTTTAATTTATCAAAAAAACTCTCGGGATCCTTGACTTGCTCATCATCAAACTCCGCCTTACCTGTTTCATACTTTCTTTGTTTTTCAAGTTTCTTTCTTCTCTCCAACTTTATTTTCTCTTGAATTTCTTTATATAACTGCATGGATTTTTGTTTATCAATATTCTCAAGTCTTTTAATATTTTCCGGTTTCTCTTCTGGTTTCTTTTTGGGCTTTTTTAACTCCTCTTCTCCCGATCCATACATCCTTTGATTTAACTCATCGCTCTCAGTTGTATCCATTCCAACAACACTCTTTACCATTTGTTTGGTTACATCACCCACTGCTTTTTTCGATTGCCTCACGGTCTGTTTTCCGGTTTCCAACAACTCCCCAAAAACATCTCTGATAATTTTCTTTGGCATATCAAACTATCCTATCATCTAGCGATTTTTTTGGCAAAAAAAAACGCTTTATTATATAATTTAAAAAATGAAAGAAAAAAATAGTTTACCCACGATAGGAATTATTGGCCTTGGAGCTGTAGGCTTCATGCTTACCAACCAACTCCTAAAATCAAATAAAGGTTATATTATTAAACTGCTTGGAAAAAAGAAAGCTTTAAAACAATTTAAAAACTATTTTATTGAATCTCCTGCAGAATTTTGCCAATCATATAAACAATTTTTCTCTAAACCCCATCCAAATATTATCTTGCTTGCTATTCCCAATCCGATTGATGCTACCATTAACTCAATCTCTAAAGAATTAAAAAATAATAAAGCAATAAAATCCACAACAATCGTTCCACTACAAAATGGTGTATCTGCCGTTAAGACAATTCAATTAATCTCCACTAAATACAAACTAAATCAACTAAATATTGTTAAGGGTTGTATTACAAATGCATCTACACGCAATAGTCCCATTTCATTAAAACCAGCCCAATACAACCCAAAAAAATTATTTATTGCTCTCGCTAAAATAAATAGTCAAAGTAATCTAATTATAGTTATTAAATTATTCCAAAACATGAATTTTATTGTTAAAAAAGTTAACAACCTAGCTAGTCTTCAATGGTCAAAACTGATTAGCGGTAATTTGTCAGGATACTCAACTGCTGTTACCTTCATGCCTCTAATCTATACCTTACATGACAATGATCTTCTTAGATTTGAAATCAAATGTTTTAAAGAAAGGCTTAAAATTATCAATAAAGCTAAAATCAAGATAATAGATTTGCCGGGTTTTAAAGCTAGACGAATCGCCTTAATAGCCCAATACTTACCAACTAACATCCTTATCCAACTCAAAACTTTAATTTACAAAAGCAATCTGGCACCAAGAAGCAATACTATGCCCAGCACGGCTAAAAAAATTCTAGCAGGGAAAAAAACAGAAGTAGATTACTACTTAAAACCAATCATAGATCTAGGTAACAAATATAACCAAAATATGCCAATCGCTAAAAAACTCTATTCAATTATCAAGCAATTTGAAACCGGCCAAGTCAACCCTAAACAATTAAGTCTCAATAAAAGAAAACTACTACTTACTGGTTCAACCTAACCATTCCGATATTCTACATCTCTCTTCATATCTTCTTGAATTAACTTTCGTAAATATACTGCTCTCGGAACTTTTCTTTTTTTCGCAATCCAGTCTAAATAATTCCCAATCTTAGATGAAATAAAAAAGTTAAATCTGGTATCCATTTGCTCTTGAGCATAATTAATTGAAGTGGCCAATTGTTTTTTAGCATTAGTGGCCGTATATTCAATAACTTGAACTTTATCATTATTAATAGCAGTTAAAAAAAATGGTTCTCTTCCGCTAGTATGTAATATCACTACTGGTTTTGAACTCTCTATAGCTCTATCAACCACATAACCAACAGCCAAGCTAGATATTGAACCCTCAATAATTACTACATCTGCTTTTTTAATACTATCAATAACCTTTTTATAATGTTTTCTTAACTTATCTTGAGAAATCTTATAATGATCTTCTGGTTCTACTGATATTGCAATATCAGTAACATTCTTATGACCCAATTCTTCTATAGTTTTATAAATTTTATTATATTCTTCCCTAAACTCAGTTAAACCTTTAGGGGATGCAGCAAAAAAAACTTTCATCAAAACTCCCTTCGGCCCTCAAAGGCTCTATTTAAAGTTACTTCGTCAGCATACTCAAGATCAGCTCCAATTGGCAAACCTCGGCCAATACGAGACACTTCCACTTTTATATTACTCTCATTAATCAATTTTTTAATATACATAGCGGTTGCTTCTCCTTCCATGTTAGGATTAGTCGCCAAAATCACTTCATTTATTTTATCATCTTTTAATCTGGGTAGTAAGTCATGAATATGTAGTTCTTCAGGACCAATATTATTCAAAGGAGATAAAGCTCCTCCCAAAATATGATAAAGACCCCTATAAAAGTCTCCTTTTTCTATTGCCAATAAATCAAGCGGTTGCTCAATTATACAAATTTTATCTTGTTCTCTTGATCTATCAGTGCAAATTCCGCAAGGATTATTCTCTGAAATATTAAAACAAATACTACACTCTTTAGTGTCTTTCTTAAGCCTTTCTAAAGCCGTAGCAAATTTCTCAAGTTCAGACTGAGGATTATGCAGTAAATAAAAAACCAGTCTTTGGGCCGATTTCGGTCCAATTCCAGGCAATTTTTCAAATGACTCAATAAGCCTCATCACAGCCCTGGCAGTTTTCATAATCTTTACTATATCACAACTTAATTAAATATTAAGGAGACTCCTTGCAAAGGAGTCTCCTTAATAGTAAGATAGCCTTATATGCCTGGGAAAAACACAATCAAGGAGTATTTTGAAGACTCTTTCTATCACATCTACAATCGAGGGGTTGAAAAAAGAATTATATTCCAAGATAAACTAGACTACAAAACATTTTTAAGTTATCTAAAATTATATTTATCTCCTCCCCTTCAACTACCCGCAGAAATCTCTGCCGAATTTCGCCGCATTGCCGAACGAGCATCTCTCAACAACCTTTTTGGCGAAGTTAAACTAATCTCTTACTGCCTCATGCCTAATCATTTCCATTTTTTAGTCAAACAAAAACCCATTAACGGTATCGAAAAGTTTATGAGGTCAATTGGCACCAAATACACTATGTACTTCAATAAAAAATATAAAAGAGTTGGAAAACTTTACCAAGGAACTTACAAAGCTGTTTTAGTTAAATCCGAAGCTCAATTACTTCACCTATCTCGATATATCCACCTTAACCCCGTTGTTAATCAAAAACTTGAACCAAGAAAATTACATCAAAAATTAATATCAAGTTCAAGCTACAGTAGCTATGCTAATTATCTTAAACTAAGAAACACTACTTGGCTCAAATCCGGTGAAATCCTAGAATATTTCAACTCTGCAAATTTATCATCATCTTATCAAAACTTCGTGGAAAAACACTACACTACACCCTCAGAAGAAACCATCTCCAAGCTCCTTCTCGAATAACCAAGTTATCAAGTTCCTTCTTGCCAAGATCCTAAATACTTCTTTTGATCAAAAGTTAACTTTTGCAAACCCATACCCATAGATTTTAACTTTAAAGTAGCTACCATATCATCAATCTTTTGAGGCAAAACATAAACTTTATTTTCCAAACTTCCTTTATTTTTTACCAAATACTCCGCCGCCAAACTTTGAATGGCAAAACTCATATCCATTACTTCAGCCGGGTGACCTTCAGCTGCCGCTAAATTAATCAATCTACCTTCTCCAAGTAAATACACTTTTTTATTATCTTTAAGTTGATACTCCTCCAAAAACGGACGAATTTTTATTATCTTTGTTGAAATTTCTTTTAAACCTTTAACGTTAATCTCCACATCAAAGTGACCACTATTTGCCAATATTGCTCCATCTTTCATTTTTTTAATATGGCTAAGATCAATCACTTTTTTGTCTCCGGTAGTCGTCAAAAACACATCACCAATCTTAGCCGCTTGATTCATAGTCATCACTCTATATCCCTCCATGCCAGCTTCTAATGCTCTCACCGGATTGGCCTCAACTACCACCACATTTGAACCCATCCCCTTGGCTCTCATTGCCACCCCTCTCCCACAATATCCAAACCCTCCTACTACAAAGGTCTTTCCCGCCAGTAAGATGTTAGTAGATCTTAAAATCCCATCAATTGTAGATTGACCAGTCCCATAGCGATTATCAAACAAGTGTTTAGTTTGGGAATCATTAGCGGCAATTACCGACACCTTTAAAACCTTATTTTTTTCCATTGCCCTTAATCGAATTACTCCAGTTGTTGTTTCTTCAGATGATCCCCAAACTTCTTTGAGTTGATTTTTTCTTTTTGTGTGAAGTAGCGAAACCAAATCAGCCCCATCATCCATCGTCACTTGAGGTTTACAATCCAAAACTTCATTTAAGTGCTTATAATATCTTTTATTATCCTCACCCTTAATTGCAAAAGTGGAGATATTAAAGTCTTTAACCAAACTAGCCGCTACGTCATCTTGAGTTGATAAAGGATTAGAAGCACAAAGTGCCAAACTAGCTCCACCGGCTTTCAAAGCCAACATTAAGTTAGCCGTCTCGCTAGTAACATGAAGACAAGCACTCAAGTTAATCCCTTTAAGTGGTTTATCTTTTAAAAATCTCCCTTCAATCTTCCTTAAAACCGGCATCTGTTTTCTAGCCCACTCAATTCTCAACTTACCAGCTCGAGCTAACTTTAAATCTTTAACATCATGTTTAATCATGTTTAGCAATATATCACAAATCTAAACTTTCACCAAAGTTTTCTTTATATCTTTTTTTAAATTCACTTAGACTAAATTTATGTGTTTGAGTCCCATATTCCTCAACCGTGTAAACTGCCGCTAACGCCCCTATTCTCCCACAAACAGCCAAAGGTAAATTATTTATGTATCCCGTCACAAATCCAGAACGATAAGCATCACCGGCCCCCGTCGGATCAGAAATATTTTTAGGTTTAACTACCGGAATCTTAAGCTTTTTATCGTTAGTTTCTATCAACGACCCACTTGAACCCAAAGTAGTAATTAATATTTTATCCTTCTTTAATAGTTGGGATTTTTTTAAACCTGTCTTTTTTAACATCAAGATAATCTCATAATCGTTACCTATCAATACTCTGGCTTTATTTACTCCCAATCTTAGTTCTTCTACCGGCAAATTTGGAATTTGAAAAGCCGGATCAAACAAAAATAAATAACCAAAAGAACTACATTCTGTTACATACTTTGCCATTGCTTTTGGATCATTCGGGCCAATCACCACCAACTCATCCTCATTAACCAACTTTTTTAAAGTCAACCTAATTGCTTGTTTCATCGCCCCTTCAAAAAATCCCCAAATCTGATTATCATCTCTATCAGTCATTACAAAACCGGTAGCACTAACCAAATCCTTACAAACCTTAATCTGACTGGTATCTACCCCAACGCTTTCCAAATGAGCTCTATATTCAAGTTCAAAATCAGCCCCAACACTTGCAATCAATTTTGATTTAACTCTCAATAAACCCAAACCATAAGCCATATTACCCCCTGTTCCACCCTTTTCCCGACGTAATTTATTCATCAAAAAACTCACATTTAACATATGAATCTTATCTGGCATAATATGGTCTTTAAACCTGCCAGGCATTGACATAATATGGTCAAAAGCCACACTTCCGGTTATGATCACTTTCATTAATTTCCCCCCATCGGGCCTTGACCTTTTAACATCCCAGTTAAACCACCGCTCATTTCAGCTAATTTTTTAGCCGCCATTTCTTGAGATTTTTTAATAGCCTTATTAATTAACTCCAAAACCCTAATATTAGTCATACCATCAATTTCAAGACTTTTTAATTTTTGATCTCCGGTAATTACTATCTTAATTCCATCTTCACTAATCTCAATTTCCTCTTGGGCTAACTGTTTTTGAATAGTCATAGCCTGGTCACGCATTTTTTTTAGTTGACCTAGTTGTTTTACTTTATCAAACATTAATTAATTCACCTCCACTCCAAAAACTTCTTCTGCTGTTGTTACAATATCATCTGTAACTTCAGCAGTAATATTTTTAGCTTTATCTCCCAATAAAAACCTAACCCTAGTCGGTTGACTCAAAACTTCTGATACCACCTGTTCAATAATTTGCCTGTATCTATCTGCCTCAAGTCTCTCTTTGTGAAACTGATAAAAAACCTCCAAAACCAAAAACTCACCATCAAAGCCACTTGGTTTGGTGGACCTAAGCAAAGCTTCAATTGAGTGATTGTGGGGCTTCATCGCCGCCATTACCTCTCCCCATTTAGCTATTACTGAATCAAGGCTGACTTTACCGGACCGAACTTTTAACTCAGGAGTCTTTAGCTCAGAAACTTTTTCTTCAGTTGCCTTAGGCATTTCAATCACTTTAATCCTCTCAGTTTGATTACCCCACTTCACCACCGCTAACTCCAAAGATAAGCTTTCTATCACCGATCCTTTAATTTCTCTTGCGGCCCTATGAAATAAATCGATCAATTCTTTTAATTTATTAATATCATCAATCTCTTCAATGTCCTCGCCTTCTTCTACTCTTAATTTAATCATCAAGACTTCTCTCAGTCTCTCAACTATATCAACCCCCAACTGCCTTACATTCATACCACCATTAATAACTTTAGCCAACCAACCTAAAGCTTTTTTAATTTCCTTTCTATAAACCATTCCCAAAAAATCATCAATCAAAACTTCGCTCGCTCCTCCTAAAAAAAATTCCTTAACCTTCTTTGAAGTTATTTTCTTTCCTCCAAACGATAATTGTTCCAATACTTTAACTCCATCTCTAAAACTCCCTCCGGAATTCTTGGCAATCAAAACCAAATCATTGTCTAAAATCTTTAGGTTTTCTCCTTTAACAATTCTTTTTAAAGACCTAACTATCTCACTAACCTTGCCTTTACTAAACTCCACCTTAACGCATCTTGAAACAATAGTTCCGGGAATTTTATGAGGTTCGGTGGTGCACAAAATAAATTTCGCATGTTTGGGCGGCTCTTCTAAAGTTTTTAATAAAGCATTAAAGGCCTCAATAGTTAACATATGGACTTCATCAATAATATAAATCTTAAACTTTAAAACACTTGGCACCAATTTAATCTTTTCTCGAAGCTCTCTAATGTCATCAATCCCTCGATTCGAAGCCGCATCAATCTCAATAATATCCAAAGATCTGCCCTCAATAATCAACTTGCAGGCCTCACACTTATTGCATGGCTCCCCGGCTTTTGGTTTTAAACAATTAACCGCCTTAGCCACAATCCTGGCACTGGAAGTTTTCCCGGTTCCCTTAGGTCCAACAAACAAAAAAGCATGGGGAGTATCTTTTGCTTTTAACAACTCTCCCAAAGAATTTCTAACCTTCTCTAGGTCCAGTTCTAAAATTGTTTGCGGTCGATACTTTAAATAATAAGCCATAAATTTGTTCCGATTTAATCGTGATGAACACCTAACAAATGTAGCATAGCATGCCTAATTAAAAAAGGCGCACTATTACCATTTTTTTTAGCTTGGCTTTTACAAATTACAATATCTCCCAGTCTCACCACTCCATCAGGCCCCAACTTCATATCATCCAAAGGAAAAGATAACACATCAGTCGCTTGATTTTTCTTCCGATATTTTTTATTTAAATCCTTAATTTTTTTTTCACTTACAAAAGACAAATCAGCTACCACTTTCATAAATAACTTTTAATTATTCCAAGCTCTATTTCTTCTTTTTCCGCCAACTCCAAACGGTTAGCTTGTTTATATATTATAATAGCATCTTGTCTTTTTTTAGCCTCTTTGTTAATTATTTTAATTTCTTCCTCTTCATTCAAATTCTCCTGTTTCTCAATCTCTTTATTTTTCAAAGCCGCCATCAAACAACGTAACACCAGCATCCTGCTAGTGTCTCTTTGCTTCATAGCTGATTTTAAATCAATTAAGAACTTCTGGCTCTTACCCATTTTAACCTCTTTCTTCTTTTGCTAAGTCTCTTAAACTCAGCCATTTTTTCTTTCTTTTTAACTGATGGTTTTTTATGAAATTCTCTTTCTTTCAACTGAGTCAAAAGCTGGCTCTGTAAAATCTTTTTTTTGAATTTTCTAATCACTTGATCAGAAGAATCTCCTGGTTGTGCTTTAACTACTATTGGCATTACTGCCTGACACCCCCTTTAATACTTTTTGTTATTTCTATTAACTCACTTAAAGTTAAAGTACTAGGCTTAATCTTAGGATTATGCCTAGAACCATTTAGGATTATATGCTTACTGGAGTGAAAAAACCAGTCGGCCTTAGTATCTTTTTTTATTAATTCTTCATACAACTCTGTCAAGTCTAGCTCTTTTTTAGGTTGAGACTTAATTGAAACAAAATTTGTTTTTGGTTCTTTTCTAACCACCAAATTAAAACCCTTCTTTTGAGCCAGCTTGCTCACCCTACTTATCTTAGTTTCAATTCCCAATGACCGCCCCCAGTAAGACTCAAACTCAACTCCTCTCTCTAACTCTTCTTCAGTGGCCACCTTTTGCCTAAATCCAAACAAAATCGCATCCAGTAGCTTTTCTCCTACTTCCACCAATTCCCTATCTTTTAACTGACCGGATAACTTCAAATGATCAAAAATATGGTGTAAACAAAAATCATAACGATCATTGTTACTGTCGTCCCAAAAAAAATCTTCAAAATTATCTATTTGATTAACAATTTTTACAATTCTCTCAAGGCCACTTTGATATTTTAAAGCGACTTTTTTCTCACACTTTAAATAATTAAAGACCAACTCAGCCGCACAAGTCCGACTATCCAACTGATGATGATCAAACCCGCCCAAGCCGGTATCTACATGAACAATACTTGGATCACTATCAACCATTTCATTATTCAAAGTAGTTCCTGCCGGAACAAACTTTATATCAGCATTATCAAATTCACTATCAAATTTTCTTAGCAACCAAATACTGCTAATCGCATCCAGGTCCGGGAATATATGGGTTACAATTATCTTACTCATTTTAGCTTGCTTAATACTTGATCTAAAAATAATAACTCTTGCTTATTACTATCTCTTCTCTTCCATTCAACTTTTACTTGCCCCGAGTATTCACCAAGGGTCTTTTTGGAAACGACCAACCTAATCGGACAACCAATTAAATCCGCATCTTTAAACTTTATTCCGGCTGACTCATCCCTATCATCCCATAAAACTTCTATATTCTTATCCACCAACATTCTATAAACTTCCTCGGTCTTTTTTTCCACCCCCTCTAGTCCTATCAAATAAACCTGAAACGGCGCCACTATCTTTGGCCACATTAAACCTTTGTCATCATGAAATACTTCCGCATAAGTTCCCATTACCCTGGTAGGTCCAATCCCATAACTACCAAACCAAACCGGTTTTCTAACACCCTTTTTATCTGTATAAAATACTTTCATTTTTTCAGCATACATAGTTCCAAGCGGGAAAATATTAGCCACCTCAATTGATTTTGCAGTTATAACTTTTCCCTGCCTGCCGGCAGGCAGGCCTTTTTTAACACATTTAGGGCATTTATCGCCTTCTTTAAATTTATAAATCTCACTATTAGCCCCCCAATCACACTCTTTGCAATAATAAATTGTATCTTCACCCGCCTCACATATCACTTGAATTTCGTGAGTATTTTTATCGGTAAACACCCCGCCGTCAGCTTCAGTCACTCGGTAGCTAAAACCCAATCTATCAAATATTTTTTTATAAGCCTCCAGCACTTTGAAGTAATAATCCATTAAATCTTCTTCAGTGGTATGAGCCGAATACAAATCCTTCATCATAAATTCCCTGCCCCGTAAAATCCCTGACCTGGCCCTTAATTCATTTCTAAATTTGGTCGAAAAATGATATATTGCTACCGGTAGATCCTTGTAACTGACAATGTGTTTTCTAAGTAAATCCATCACAATCTCTTCGTGAGTAAAACTCAAAACATATTCTCTATCTCTTTGATCTTTTAATTTATACATTATCTCATCCGCCTTATCCCACCTACCGGTCTCGTTCCAAATTGCTTTAGGGTGAAGTAACGGCATCAACATTTCTTGCCCCCCAATCGCATTTATCTCTTCCCGAATCACCTGATTAATTTTATTGACTACCCGCCAACCTAATGGCAATAAAGTCCACGACCCGGCCATTAATTGATCCATAAAACCGGCCTGAACCAATAACTCATGATTTTTGCTTTCGGCTTTAATTTTTCTCTTAGCTTTAGGAAACAATTTCGAATAACGCATATAAACCACTTTACCAAAAATCTTCCTCACACTCTATACCAATCTATAGCGTCACTCCTCACTAGCCTCTTTTATCGCGGTTCAACTCGTTTAATTTGTTTAAACTTATCAAAATCCCGATCATAAGAATAAACTCTTTTTATCTTAGACTTAACCATATAAGCCACTATTAAAGCATCTTCAAAGTCCACTTTTTTATCAATCATATAATCCAAAGCCAATAAAAAAACATTTTTATTTTCCATTTTTAACCCCTTCATCTCTATAATCGGAATTAAAACCTGCCTGACTTTTTCCATTGAAAGGGCATATAACTTTTTAGAACTTAATGTATAAACCACTTCAGCTAAAACAGCCTCAATAACAATTAGTTTAATTTTACCTTGTTCAACTAACTTAAATAGCTCAAAAACTTTTTTTGCTTTTTTTTCATCATCCTTTGTAATAAATCGAATAAAAATATTAGTATCTACAAACTTAACCTTCATATTAATTTATCTGCTCTTTCCTCTCTTACAATCTTTCTAATTTCTTTAAAACTCTTTTTAATAGGCTTAACAGAACCATAAACTTCACTTAATGAAGACTTTCTGGGTCTTAATTGCACAGTCTTATTATCAAATAACTCAAGCACTACTCTTTTAACTTTACCAAGATTAAACAATTGCCTAATATCAACCGGAATCGTTACTTGACCCTTAGAACTAACCGGTAAAGAATAACTTTGTAAAACATTCATATTAAGTAAAGAATAATATAAAAGTAAAGATTTGTCAATATCCTTTACGGTGCCACTTCCCGCCAAGAATAAATCGGTTTATCTAGGCCGTCACTACCGCTCTTTCCAAATAATCAATTCTCTCTTCGTGATTATCCAATCTATCTCTATTTTTATCAGACCTATCAACATGAATTTCTCTCTCTTCTCTCATGTCTTTAAGTTCCCCCATCACTTCGGAAACCGCCCCCAAAATATCACTCCTAAACTCTTTTAATCTTGTCTCATTTTTTTCATCTTGCTCATCAAATCTAAGCTCCATAGCCATTCTATGACCACCTAACTCATTTCTTAAACTACCCATATCCTTTTTTAGAACCTTAACGTCCTTTTTTAGAACCTTCACGTCCTTTTTAGTAGGATCCAGCTCTTTTTTTAAGTCTTTTTTAGTTATTGGCCGATCATCATTCTTCATAACTAAAATCAGTATATCTCATCTCTTTAATTTCTGTCAATAAATCATCCCAAAAACCCAATACCGACCTACGGCGCCACTTCCCGCCAGGAATAAATCGGTTTTTTCAGATATTTATAAATAGATAGCAAAAAATCCGGTCGATATTTAAACATCTCAATCGGATTGGTATTATTTCGAGTATCTTCAAAATCCCTACACAAAGTCACTCCTCCC
>JBDRQW010000047.1:0-14035 GCA_043826085.1 Candidatus Beckwithbacteria bacterium
GAGGCTATTGAAGCCAAAGACAGATTAAAAATTGCCGAGTACGAGAAAAAACTAAAAGATATGTCTGAAGATCTAAAACGAGCTCAGACAAAAAGCGAGCAGGGTTCACAACAACTACAAGGCGAAGTCTTAGAGTTAGACCTGGAAAAAGCCCTAGCAGTCGCTTGCCCGGACGATAAAATCATTCCGGTTGGCAAGGGTGTTAAGGGTGGAGATATTATTCAAAAGGTAAGAGGTAAATCCGGTCGAGTCGCCGGAGTTATTTTATGGGAAACAAAAAGAGCCAGGTGGTCACCCTCATGGTTAGCCAAATTACGAGAAGATGCCCGAAAAGAAGATGCCAGCGTAGCTGTCTTAATAAGCACTAACTTACCGGCCAACATTGATAACTTTAAGCTGGAAAAAGGAGTCATAATTTGTTCCCACCTCTATGCCTTACCTTTAGCCGGAATCTTAAGAAGATCCATTTTACAAATTGCCGTGGCCAAACAAACAGCCGAAAGTAAGGATGAAAACTTGGAGATGTTATACCAATACCTCCAAAGCGAGGCCTTCCGTCATCGCTTTGAAGCCTTCGCCGAAGGGGTGGTACAAATGCAAGAAGATTTGGAATCCGAAAAACGATCCATCGAGCGAGTTTGGAAAAGACGAGAAACCCAAATTAAAAAATCTCTGATCAATGTTTCTCGTATGTATGGAGAGTTGCAGGGGACCATGGGCGACGCCTTGCCGGACATCAAAATCTTATCTTTACCGGGTGAAAGTAAAGATTGATATATCAATCTTTTAATAAGTAAGTGAGCCGAAGTCCGGGATCGAACCGGAGACCTACTGTTTACGATACAGTCGCTCTACCAACTGAGCTACTTCGGCATTTGCTAATATTTTACCATTATATATACTTATCTTAGTATGCCTGCCAAAAATAAACAAAAAGTTTTTGCTTTTATCGATAGTCAAAACCTTAACCTTGGAACCAGTAAAGATATTATTAAGAACAAACAGCTAATCTACAAAGGCTGGAAACTTGATTTCAAAAAATTTAGGCAGTATTTAAAGGACAAATTCAAAGTAAGCAAAGCCTTTTTATTCATTGGTTACATTAAGCAAAATAAATATCTCTATAAAAATCTCAAGTCATATGGATATGAATTAGTTTTCAAACCAACTGTCAAAGATAATCATGGAAAACTTAAGGGAAATGTTGACGCTGAATTGGTTCTTCATGCCGTAGCCATAGAATACTCAAACTATGATAAAGCTGTGATTGTTTCCGGAGACGGTGATTTCCACTGTTTACATCAGTATTTAGAAGAGCGTAAAAAACTAAAGAATATTATTATTCCAAACCGTAAAAATGAATCATCGTTACTTAGAAAATTTCAAAAACACAAAATCTTTATCATCAGAGAAAAAGATAAATTAAAATTATTCCAAAATAAAAGCGGGAGGCGTGGCGTTCTATCACATAGATAGGCGGTCGTTTCTCCCTAATGATAAACTAATTATATCAAACAAAGTCAAATAAATATATGCCTGTCTGCAATCAGCTCTCCATTAAAGAACTAAGCGACCTTGCCAATCAAATTCGAGAAGACGTCATTAAGATGTTACTTGAGGCCAAATCAGGCCACTCCGCCGGAGCTTTAGGCATGGCCGATGTTTTTACCGCTCTTTATTTTGCCATTTTAAATCACGATCCCAAAAATCCAAATTGGCCCGATAGAGATAAATTAGTGCTATCAAGTGGCCATATTTGTCCGGTTTTCTATGCTACTCTCGCTCACGCCGGCTACTATAAAAAGCAAGAACTTTTAACCTTAAGGAAATTCGATTCTCGCCTACAAGGTCACCCCAGCAGTCTTGAACTTCCCGGAGTTGAAGTTTCATCTGGTCCACTAGGACAAGGCATTTCTCAAGCTATAGGCATGGCTTTAGCTAACAAACTTGATCAAAAAAAATCAGAAATATATTGTGTCATGAGTGATGGTGAGTTAAACCAAGGTCAGTCTTGGGAAGCTTTTATGTTCGCCGGCAAACATAAGCTTCATAACTTAACCGCCATTATCGACAGAAACAACATCCAGATCGATGGCTACACTGAAGATATCATGCCACTTGAACCCTTAGCCGATAAACTTAAAAGTTTTAACTGGCATGTTTTAGAAATCGATGGTCACAATATGGAAGAGATTATAGATGCTTGTCATAAAGCTAAGGCTATCTTTGAACAACCAGTGATTATCATTGCCCACACTATTCCCGGAAAAGGAGTTGAATTTATGGAAAATAACCCCGAGTGGCACGGTAAGGCTCCGGATCAAAACCAAGCCAAAGAGGCTATTAAAGACATAAGAACTTTAAAAGGACAAATTCTTTATGACTAATTTAAAAGCTACTAGAGATGGTTTTGGAGATGGTTTACTCGAAGCCGCTAAAAATAATTCAGATATTGTTGTTCTTTCTGCCGATCTTACCGAATCTACCAGGTGCCTTTCTTTTAAA
Source organism: Candidatus Beckwithbacteria bacterium (assembly GCA_043826085.1). Taxonomy (GTDB): domain Bacteria; phylum Patescibacteriota; class Microgenomatia; order UBA1400; family CG1-02-47-37; genus CAXBYZ01. The sequence continues at coordinate 2,506 of JBDRQW010000047.1, forward strand.
CAAGCTTTTCCTCAAAAGTTTTTTGAATGCGGTGTAGCTGAACAAAACATGATCGGTTTAGCCGCCGGCCTGGCTTTGTCCGGAAAAATTCCAATAGTTTCCAGCTACGCTGTTTTTTCTCCTGGAATAAATTGGAGCCAAATTAGAACCAGTATTTGTTACCAAAACTTAAATGTTAAAATGGCTGGTCATCACTCCGGAGTGTCAATTGGTCCGGATGGAGCCACCCACCAAGGGATTGAAGATATTGCTCTAACTAGATGTTTATCAAACATGATTGTTCTAGCTCCCTCAGATGCTATCGAAGCTAAAAAAGCCACTATAGCAGCCCTAAAACACAAAGGGCCGGTATATATTAGATTGACCAAATCTGCCACTGATCCAATCACTCAAAAACAAAGTCCTTTTAAAATTGGCAAAGCTCAAATTTTAAGGGCAGGGGAAGATCTCACCTTAATTGGTTGTGGTCCGATTTTATCAGAAGCCTTAAAAGCAGCCGAAGCACTAGCCAAAGAAAAAATTAATATTGAAGTTATCAACTGTCATACCATTAAACCCATTGATCAAAAAACCATTCTAGCCTCTGTTAAAAAAACCAAGTGCTTAATCACCCTTGAAGATCATCAAATCATGGGGGGATTGGGCAGTGCTGTTTTGGAATCTATTGCCAAAGATTTTCCTGTCCCCACCTACCAAATGGGTATCAACAATCTGTTTGGCCAATCAGGCAAACCTTTAGAGCTTTGGGATCATTACCAACTCACCGCCCCTCACATAGAAAAAACCGTCAAAAAAGCATTAGGTGTTTAGTGTTTTTTTTAAATACCTTCCAGTGTAGGATGCACTACACTTAGCCACCATTCTTGGAGTCCCTTGGACCACTAGGTAACCGCCTTTTTCGCCACCCTCGGGCCCTAAATCAATCACCCAATCAGCATTTTTAATTACATCCATATTATGTTCAATCACCAAAACAGTGTTGCCATTATTAACTAGACGATTTAAAAGTTTCAACAATTTTTTAACATCATCAAAATGTAAACCGGAGGTTGGCTCGTCTAAAATATAGAATTCATTAGATTTTTGTAACCTGCTAACCAGCTTTAATCTTTGGGACTCGCCACCAGAGAGAGTATCTAGAGTTTGACCCATTTCCATATAATCCAAGCCAACTTCTTGTAGTAGATTTGTTGCCTGCTTTATTTTTTGATCACCAAAAAACTCACCAACTTCTACTGCTGTCATATCTAGAACTTCAACAATATTTTTACCACTATACTTATATCTCAAAACCTTTTCTTTATATCTAGAGCCCTTACAAGCCTCACATTTAATTTTCACATCTCCCAAAAAATTCATATCCATATTTACATAACCAACGCCTTTGCAAAGCTCACAACCACCATGAGAGTTATAACTAAATAAACTCGGATGCATTTTATTTTCCCTTGCAAATATTTTTCTAATCACATCAAAAATACCTACATAAGTAGCCAAACAACCCCGTTTATTGGCTCCCACGCTACTTTGATCAACCAAAACTATTTTATCTTCATGTTGACTAACAATTTCTTCAACCAAAGAACTCTTGCCAGAGCCAGACACACCAGTTAAAGCGATCATAACTCCAGTCGGCAATTGAAGATTTAAATTCTTTAAATTATGTTTATTTGCTTTAATAACTTTCATAAAACCATTTGCTTGGCGATATTTTCTTTTTAACTTAATCTTTTTTAATCCACTCAAATACTTTGCTGTTAATGACCTTGGATTTCCAACTAAATCTTTTATTTTTCCGCTTGTCACAATCTCACCGCCATTTTTTCCACCACCCGGCCCAACCTCAACCAGATAATCCGCATTTCTAATCATTGTTTCATCATGCTCAACCACCAAAACAGTGTTACCACTATCCCTTAATCTAGCCAAATTTTCTACTATATTTTTAACATCTTTTGGGTGCAAGCCAGCGGTTGGTTCGTCCAAAACATAAATAGATTCAATTAAATCACAGCCAATTTGCCTAGCCATCTTTACTCTTTGAGCCTCACCATCAGATAAAGTATCACTTGAACGATTCAAGGATAAATAATCAACTCCGACTTTAATTAAACTTTCCAGTTGATCTTCTAATCGAGGTTTGATAGCTAGAGCATTAACATGTTTAATATTTTTAACAAACTTTAAGCATTCATCCAACGGCATATTAGCTATTTCACCAATATTAAAACCATTTAACTTAACCTCTAAAGATTTTTTATTCAAACGGCCACCATTACACTCCGGACAATCAATAAAGTCAAAGTACTTTAAATCATTTTTTGATGGCCCTCGGTGAACCTTGGTGTTACGATGCTGGATTCGATAAATTACTCCCTGGAAAGTCCATCGGTTAACTATAAACTCATCCTTGCTTTCCAATAATTCAGGTGGAGCATTTAATAATCTATCTAGCTCTTCATCAGTATAATCTTTAATCTTTTTATCCATATCAAAGTAGTGGCTGGCCTTGATAATACTCCACTGTCTGCCGCCCACATACCATTCACTTGATTTTAAAGCCCCTTTATTCAAGCTTTTATCTCTATCTAAGATTTTATCTACATTAACTTCGACTGCTTTCCCTAGACCCTTACATATTTTACATGCTCCGTAGGGATGATTAAAAGAGTAATAAGATGAATCCATTGAAGGCAGTCCTATTCTAGAGTACAAAAGTCTTAAATAAGTGTAAGCCTCGGTTAAAGTTCCCACAGTCGATCGGGGATTGCCTCTGACTCTATCTTGGCTAATCACAATTGTAGCCGACACTCCTTTAATCACATCTACATTAGGCCGATTACTTTTTTGTAGATATCTTCTGGCAAAAGACGGTAGAGACTCAAAGTATTGTCGTTGTCCTTCTCTGGCAATAATGTCAAAAGCAATCGTAGATTTTCCAGAACCAGACACCCCCACTAGACAAACCACCTTATTTCTAGGGATAGTCACATTAATATTTTTTAGGTTGTTCTCGCGAGCACCTTTTAAGATAATATTCTTCATATTTGTTTGACAATTGATAGTTATAGGGTATAATAAAGTATAACCTTACGTTATAGTCAATAGCTATGAAAAACCTAATCACCTCAGGAGAACTGGCTAAATTAGCCAACACCACCAAAAGAACTATCCTTTTTTATGACAAAAAAGGAGTTTTAAAACCTAAGCAAATTAATGATCAAAACTATCGATTTTATAGTCAAGACCAAATATTGGATTATCAAAAGATTTTATTGCTAACAACTTTGGGTATTTCTTTGGGAGAAATCAAAAAATATCTGGATAAAAAGGGAAACATCAGTCAACTGTTCAACGATAAAAAGGAATTAATCGAAAAAGAAATTAAACTTCAGAAATTTAATCTAAACAACTTGAATAGTTATCAAACAAACATTAAAAACAATAAAACCATGATTGATCCCAAAATAAAGACAATTAAAAATCTTGAAATTTACTATATAGAAAAGCTCGGATCATATAGCAAAATTGGCCAATTTTGCCAAGAGTTAATAGAAATGTTTGATAGGGGAAATAATTTTACTACTCTGGCAATTTTCAAAGACCAAGGTTACCGACCCCAAAAATCTCAGATGAGAATTGGTGTTATTAAGAAAAAAGAAATGAGAATAAAAAAAGAATGTATAGATGTTGTTAAATCTTTAATTTTTAATCCGGGTAAGTGTTTGACCTATACTCACAACGGTTCTGGTAACTTACTTTCAATATTTTGGAAAGAGCTAGAAAGATATGCTCGACTTAACAAAATTAAAATCAGAAAAGACACTCCCGATTTTGAAATCTACAGACAAGTTAACCTCGACACCACCAAGCAATTCTTCGAAATCTACCTTCCGGTTGAATAAAAAATTAAACACTTAATAATTTGAGCGGGAGACGAGCTACGATCTCGCTACCTTCTGCTTGGGAAGCAGACGCTCTACCAATTGAGCTACTCCCGCATACCAAAACTATACCTGCCTGTAGCAAGTAAGTAAACATATTTTGCCTTAAAGTCTTTACCTTAGTAGCTTTAAAACCATTCCCTTTTCAATTAAGTTGGGGTTAAGGATTTGATCTTTATTAGCTTGCCAGACCTCTGTCCATTTGTAGCCATTGCCATAAGCTTTGACTGCAATGCTCCATAAAGTGTCACCGGCAACTACAGTGTGTTCAGATTCAAGAGTATCTTGAATCGTCTTTTGGTTATTAAGTACAATTACTGCTGTTTTTGGAATAGTTAATTCCATTCCTTCTTGAAGTATTTCCGGGTTAATTAGGTTATTAGCCTTAGCAATATCCACCCAGTTATAGCCGGTTTCGTAATATTTTTCAGCAATTGACCATAAGTGTTCACCTTTAGTTACGGTGTGAGTTTTTGGTAATCCTTCAGGGATTAATTTACCGTCTTCTTCTACCAGAGTAACCCCCTCAGCGATTACTTCAACTTGATCTACAGGCTTATTTATACTAGAAAAATAGTTGTAAATTAAAACTCCAACTATCACCACTACCGCTCCACCTAAAAATATGCTAATTAGCGATTCATTTAACCTAATTACCTTTAAAAACTTCTGTAATTTAGAAGTTTTATTTTCAAATGTATTCATTTACTAACTGCCTCCTCTCTAAGCAGAATTTGGCAGGACTTAGCGGACCCGACCGGACTTGAACCGGCGATCTCATCCTTGACAGGGATGCATGTTAACCGACTACACTACGGGTCCATCCAATTGATTATCTCATTACTAACAGATGCAGTCAACCAAATAAAATACTCATAAATACTAACAGAGTCAAAATTAAGAATGAACATAGCATATACTCGCGTGAATACAACGTGACAACAAATGAGTACAAAACATCTAGCTTATAAATCGAAAAATATACTGGCACTCATATTGACAGATTGCCAAAATAGTGTTATTCTTAAATTATGACAGATAAAAACCGGGAAACCAAATCCAAAGTTCTAGAAAAGTATACTCATAACCTTACTAAACTTGCCAAAGAAGGTAAGTTGGATCCGGTTATTGGCAGAAACGAAGAAATTAGGCGAGTCATGCAGGTTTTATCTAGGCGCACTAAAAACAACCCTGTTTTAATCGGTGACCCGGGAGTCGGTAAAACTGCCATTGCCGAAGGTCTGGCTTTAAGAATTGTTCAAGGAGATGTCCCCGATACGCTCAAGGATAAACAACTTTTAGTTCTAGATATTGCTTCGATTTTAGCTGGAGCCAAATTCCGAGGTGAGTTTGAGGAAAGGCTTAAAACTATCTTGAAAAAAATTGAAAAGGGAGCTGGGCAATATATTCTCTTTATCGACGAACTTCACACTATTGTTGGGGCTGGAGCTTCCGAAGGAACAATTGACGCTTCCAACATGCTAAAACCGGCCTTAGCTAGGGGTTTACTTCGAGCTATTGGTGCCACCACCATAAAAGAATACCGTCAGTATATTGAAAAAGATGCCGCCTTGGAGCGTCGCTTTCAACCCATTATAATCAATGAACCTACTCAAGAAGACACCATTGCCATCTTACGTGGTTTAAAAGAAAAGTACGAGATCCATCACGGTATTAGAATTACTGACGATGCCATTATTGCCGCCACCACCCTATCTTCACGATACATATCTGACCGGTTTTTACCGGATAAAGCTATTGATCTTCTAGATGAAGCTTCAGCTGGTCTCAAAATTGAAATCGAATCAATGCCCTCTAGCCTAGATCAATTGACTAGGGAAATTACCCAGCTTGAAATCGAAGCCTCAGCCTTAAAAAGAGAGAAAAACAAAACCAAACTTGGCTTGATCAATCGAAAAATAGCTAATCTAAAAAATAAAGAAACAGATATTAAAGCTACCTGGAAGATCCAAAAAGACTTACTTACCAAAATTAAAAATCTAAATAAAGAGATCGAACTTGCCAAAGCCAAATTTACTGAGTTTGAAAGAGAGGTTAAACTAGAGGAAGCTTCAAAGATTAAATATGGTCAACTTCCCCAATTAAACCAAGACTTAAAAAAACTTCAAGAAAAATGGGATCAGATTCCAACCGAAAAAAGAATTCTAAAACTCGAAGTTACCGAGGAAGAGATTGCTCAAGTCGTCAATCGCTGGACAGGAGTTCCGGTCTCTAAACTTCTGGTCTCAGATCAACAAAAACTCTCAAGGCTTGAAGAAAATTTACATAAAAGAGTTATTGGCCAAGATCGAGCCGTCAAAGAAGTAAGTAATGCTATTAGAAGATCAAGGGCCGGAATCTCTGAGGCCAATCGGCCGATTGGCTCGTTTATTTTTATGGGACCAACCGGAGTTGGTAAAACTGAGCTAGCCAGAGCCTTAGCCGAATTTTTATTTAATGATGAAAACGCTATGATTCGGATTGATATGAGTGAATATTCGGAGCCACACTCCATTGCCCGCTTAATTGGGGCTCCTCCCGGCTACGTTGGTTACGATCAGGGAGGACAATTAACTGAAGCCGTTAGAAGAAAACCTTACAGTGTTATTCTTTTTGACGAAATTGAAAAAGCTCATCCTCAAATTTTTAATGCATTCTTGCAAATTCTTGACGATGGTCGACTAACCGATGGCAAAGGTAGATTGATAAACTTTAAAAATACATTGGTAATCATGACTTCAAATCTTAGAGACGAAGAAACCGTCAAAAAAACCTTTAAACCTGAATTTATTAACCGCCTTGATCAAATAATTGTCTTTGAGCCCTTAACTTCAAAAATGCTAGAAAAAATTGTTACCATTCAACTTCAAAAAGTAAATAAACGCTTAAAAGAACAACACTTTAAGATTAAAGTTACTGACCAAGCCAAAGATTATCTAGCTAAAAAAGGTTTTGACCCAGTTTATGGAGCCAGACCCTTAAAACGAGTTATTCAAAACAAAATCCTAGATCCACTCTCACTCATGATTATCGAACATCAAATCAAAGAAGACTCAACTATCACTGTCGATTTAATCAAAGAAAACTTGACTTTAAAATCAGACTAAGCTAAACTCCATCCCAATGTTAATTATTCAACAAAATCAGCAACAAAACTCCTAACCGGAGAGCTGGTTTGTTGGAAAAATTTAATAAACTAGCTTGAAGGCTAGTTTTTTGTTGGTTAAAAAGGAGAAATATGAAATCATATTCAAAAAAAACCATTAAAGCTATCATAAAAAAAGAGGGAATAAAAATTATTGCCCTTCATTTTACTGATTTATCAGGACATCGACGCGAAGTTTGTTATCCGGCCGGTAAAATTGATGATGTCTTTGCCGGAAAAGTGGATTTTGATGGATCCTCAGTCAAGGGGTTTTTAAAAATTGATGAAGGTACTCTATCTCTAAAGCCGGACTTATCAACCTTTAGAATTGATCCCTGGTCAACTGAACCCAAATTTGCCATTATGATTTCCGATGTAATTGATCCTACCGGAAAATTGTATTCAAAAGCCACCAGAACAATCTTAAAAAAAGCGATTAAACACTGTCAAACCCTCAAACTAGGATCAATGTTTGGAGTAGAAATGGAATTTTATTTCTTAAAAGAAGAAAAAGGCATCTATAAGTTAGCCGATACCGCCGATTACTGTGAATATCCATCAACCAAACATGTATTTTATAAATTACTGGATAAAATGGAAGATTTTGGCATTGATAGCGAACCAAGCATTCACGAACATGGCCCCTCAATGTATGAAATTCATTTTGCCCCTGATAATCCACTATCTTTAGCTGACAAAGTATTTCTATTTAAAGATCTAACTGAAAGCTTGGCTGAAAAAGAAGGTTTAAAAGCTTGTTTTATGCCCAAACCTTTTTCTGGATTACCCGGCAATGGGATGCATATTCATGTCTCAATGTGGAAAAATGGGGAAAATATATTTTTTACTAAAGAAGGTAATAAATTCTCAAAAAAAGGTTTTAGTTTTTTAGCCGGAGTCATGGAACACACCCGAGCCTTATCACCAATTTTTGCCCCCACCCTTAATTCATACAAGCGGCTGGTTCCGGGCTTTGAAGCTCCCTGCAACATTTGTTGGGGCTATGATAATCGATCAACCACTTTCAGAATTTCGCCAATTTCCTCGGCTAAAAATGCCAAGTTAGAATTTAGAGCTCCAGATATGTCTTGTGATCCCTACTTGACATTTGCCGGCGTAATTATGTCAGGATTACATGGTTTAGACAAAAAGCTCACGCCTCCAAAAGAAACCAAGGGTAATGTCTACAAATACACCCCAGAAAAAATGAAAAAATCTAAAATAAAATCGTTGCCAATAGATTTAAGAGAAGCTTTGAATGAATTAAAAAAAGATAAATATTTAATGAATTTTTTCAAGGATGCTGGTTTAGAATATATCTCAATGAAATCAAAAGAAGTCAACGAATTAATGTCCACAGTTTGGCCGATTGAACGAAAATGGTACTATCACTCTAATGCATTTATGAGAGAAGAAATCGGCCGTGATGCTTGGCGAAATACCAGTCTGGTTTGTTGAAATATAAAATCATGTTAAACTAATTCTATGATCGACATTAATCACTTAGCTAATCTTGCCAACATGAAGGTTAGTCAAGAAGAAGGTAAAAAATTGGAAAATGGCTTTAAAGAATCATTAAAATCGGTTGATTTATTAAACAAAATTGATACCAAAGGCATCTCTTCATCTTTTCAGGTAACTAGCTTAAAAAATATTTATAGGCAAGATAAAGTCGACCATTCCAGGTGTTTAACCCAAAAACAGGCTCTATCAAACGCCAAGAAAACTTATCAAGGTTACTTTGTAGTTCCTTACGTCTTCTCATGAAACTAAATCAACTAACCATCGCCAGCGCTTTAACCGGCCTAAAAAATAAATCTTTTTCATCTTTAGATCTAACCAAAGCTTGCCTTAATCAAATTGAAAAAACCAATAAAAATTTAAATACTTTTTTAACTCTGAATCCCAGTGCTTTAACCGAAGCCAAACGTGCAGACAATTTAATTAAAACTTTTTTAACAAATTTTGAGAAATATCCACTTCTTGGCATTCCTTACGCCTTAAAAGACAATTTTCTAACCAAAGGATTAAGAACCACAGCCTCCGCCAAAGTTTTAGATAACTACATTCCTCAATATAGTTCGACTGTTTATAAACGACTAAAAAATGCTGGGGCAATTTTACTTGGAAAAACTAATATGGATGCCTGGGCCCATGGTTCATCAACTGAAAACTCCGACTACGGACCCACTAAAAACCCTTGGAATCAAAACCATCTTCCCGGAGGCTCTTCCGGTGGCTCAGCCGCCGCCGTTATTGCCGATCAATGTATTTTTGCCATCGGCTCTGAAACAGCCGGATCGATTAGGCAACCAGCCGCTTGGTCTGGAGTCACCGGCTTTAAACCCACTTACGGTCGAGTCAGTCGATACGGAGTCATTGCCATGGCATCTTCAACCGATTCACCCGGACCCCTAACCAAAAATGTTATCGATGCCTTTTTAGTTACCAAAGTAATTGCCGGCCATGACCCTAAAGACGCTACCACCTCTAGTTTAAAAGTAAATTTAACTTCGCCAAAAACCAAATCACTCAAAGGTTTTAAGATCGCTCTACCCAAAGAATATCTGATCAAAGAAATGGACAGCCAGACTACAAATATAATCAAAAAAGCAGTCAATGATCTAAAAAAATTAGGAGCCAAAGTAGAAACCATTTCTCTTCTCGACCCTCATTTTGCCATTAGTGTTTACACCATAATCCAAAGATCAGAAGTTTCCTCAAACCTAGGCAGGTATGATGGCGTTAGATATGGCCACCCCAGAACTTACTTTAGTCATGAAGCAAAAAATAGGGTTATGCTTGGCACTTACACTCTTTCTACCGGTTACTACGATCAATACTACAATCACTCCCAAAAAGTCAGAACCATTATGATCAATGAATTTAACAAAACTTTTAAAGACTTTGATTTGATCATTGGCCCGGTCTCTCCCGGGCCGGCCTTAAAAGTTGGTTCAACCCAAAAAAATCCCTCTTTCGGAGAAATGCAGGATATTTTGGTTGAAGCGAGTTCATTATCAGGCCTTACCGGTTTAAGCGTTCCTTGCGGATTTGTTAATGGTTTGCCTATTGGTCTCCAAATCACCGGGGATCAGTTTGCCGAGCAACTTGTTTTAAATGCAGGTCATGCCTACCAACAAGCCATCGATCATCACTTAAAAAGACCAACTATATGAGTAAATACCAACCAGTCATTGGCATGGAAGTCCATGTTGAACTTCAAACCAAATCAAAGATGTTTTGTGGTTGTTCTTCTCACCATTTTCAAGTTAAACCCAACACTCACACTTGTCCGGTTTGTTTAGGTTTACCCGGTGCTCTGCCGGTCCCCAACAAAAAAGCCGTTGATTGGACCATCCTCGCCGGCTTAGCCCTAAACTGCAGTATAGCCAGCGAGAGCAAGTTCGATCGCAAACACTACTTTTATCCGGATCTGCCTAAAGGCTATCAAATTTCCCAATATGACCAACCACTCTGCCAAAAAGGTTTTGTTAACCTAGACTCCGGCGAAAAAATAAATATTACCAGAGTTCACCTGGAAGAAGACACAGCCAAGCTTATCCATAAAGTTATCAAGGGCAAAAAAATTTCTTTGGTTGACTTTAATCGCTCCGGCGTAGCTTTAATGGAAATTGTTACCGAACCGGACATTACTTCGGGCGCACAAGCTAAAGAATTCTTAAAAAAACTCCATAGCCTTTTAAAAACCTTAAAAATTTCTGATTGCAGTATGGAAAAAGGCTCCATGCGTCTTGAAGCCAATATTTCTTTTTCCACCAATCAAAAACTAACCTACAAAGTTGAAGTCAAAAACTTAAACTCTTTTAAATTTGTTGAACAAGCCGTAAACTTTGAACTTGATCGCCAGCTCAAATTATTAAAAGAGGGGACTACCCCCAAACAAGAGACTAGGGGATTTGACTCTAAAACCAAGTCTACACACCCTCAAAGAACCAAAGAGTCAGCCGAAGATTATCGCTACTTTCCGGATCCGGACATTCCCCCCATGACTTTTACCAATCAAGACATTGAAAAAATCAAAAAACAACTACCAAAACTCCCCGATCAACAAATAAAAGAACTGGATCTACCTAACAATATTGCTAAACTTTTAGTTAAAAAACCATCAAACTTAAAATACTATCTAGCTAATTTAAAACCAGCTAAAAATCATGGATTAGCAGATCTAAAATTCGCCAACTTTATTATTAATCACAAAATAGATGTCACTAAATCTGCCGAACCTCAACTTAAAAAACTTACTCGGTCACCTATTATAGATGACTCAATTTTACTGGAAGTTATCAAAGAAAATAAAGAAGTAGTTAAAAAAATTAAAGCCGGCAAGAGTAATGCCATCGGTTATTTAGTCGGTCAAGTAATCCAAAAAACCAAAGGCCAAGCCAACCCCAGTCAAGCTCAAAAACAATTACTTTTA
>JBDRQW010000048.1:0-9891 GCA_043826085.1 Candidatus Beckwithbacteria bacterium
TTCCATTCGTTTTTGTCGAGAGTGTAGACAAGATCAAGGGGCTGATTGGATACTAAATCTTTAGCTAGATGACCTAAATTAAAGGCAATGGCGTCTAACTTCAAGGTTGGACCTTGAAGGCTTAACTTAAGGTGTTTTTGGTCTTGACCAACAGTACGAAATTCGAAAAGTTTGACTTGTTTACTAATAAAAAGTGGGGTCTTGTTGTCAAAACCGCTAGGTTCAAGTTTTTCTAAGTCACTCCATAAATCCCAGTTAATATCTGATAACTTTAGTTCACAGTCAATATTGATACTAGGGGTAAGTTGTTCCTGAGTAAGTTCTTTTTCGGCTAAATCTTCCAGTTTTTTTTGAACTTTTTCCAAATTAACATTTTTAACAGTAAAACCGGCGGCCATTTCATGCCCACCATGCTCTTCAATTAAGTCTTCCATACTTCTAATGGCTTTTAAAACATTAAAACCTTTAATTGATCTAGCAGAAGCTTTTGAAAATTCCTCCCCCATTGAAACAACAAAGGCCGGTTTATAAAACTTTTCCACTAAACGACTGGCAACCAAACCGACTATACCTTGGTGATATGATTGATGACTGACAAAAATTAGTTTTTTATTTGGTTGATTATGTTTTATCCATTGGTCTTTAGCGTGCAAGTACATCTCCAGAGTTTTGTCTTGCCTATCTATATTGGTTTGATTTAAAATGCCAGCTAGACTAGTAGCTTTTTCTTGATTATTTGTACAAAGAAGTCTTAGTGAATCTAGGGCGTGTTCAAGTCTGGCCATGGCATTTAACCGAGGAGCTAAAATAAAACCAACTTGATAAGTAATAAGGTTTTTAAGATCGACTTTGGAAATAATAGCTAAAGCATTAAGGCCAATTCGTTTTGATTTTTTTAAAGATTCTAAACCAAATTTAACTAAAGAGCGGTTAACTTTAGTTAAAGGAACCATATCGGCAATGGTACCAATGGCGACTAATTCTAAAGAAGTTTCTAGATTTTTTAACTCACGAGCTAAAAACCAAGCCACGCCAACGCCGGCTAATTTAGTGGTGTGAATGATACTTAAGGCTTTGGGATAAATTGGTTTATTATTTTTGGTTTTTGGTTGATGATGGTCGGTGACGATAATGTCAATTCCCTTTTTGATAGCATAGTCGGTGCCTTTAAAAGAAGAAATACCGTTATCAACGGTGATAATTAACTGACAGGGTCTGACCCTGTCAGTGAGAATTTGGTCGATGCCGGCTGGAGAAAGGCCTCTAACTTTATCTATTCTGCCGGGAATGTAGGGCATTACTTTGGCTTTAAGACTATGAAGGGTTTCCCATAAAACAGCGGTGGAAGTAATGCCGTCGGCATCATAATCGCCATATATATAAATAGATTCTTTATTCTTAATGGCTTTTTTGATTCTAGTAACGGCTTTTTTTAAATTAAGCTTATTAATGCCAACATCTTCCGGTTTAATTTTGTAAGGATTGATGGGGTTTAGAAATTCTTTTTGGGCTGGCTTGGTAGTTATATCTCGATTGGATAAAATAGCAGAGATAATTTCCTGACGTCTTTTTTTTGGATCAGTAGCTTTTATTTTTGATTTGATTTTTATTATCTTATTCATAACGGTTATAATCTTATTATATGAAAGTTAAGCTACCTAGGCTAGTAATTAAGGTGATGAAAGTGCTGGAGAAAGCCGGATTTGAAGTATATGTGGTGGGGGGAGCGGTTCGAGATTTACTAAGTAAAACTAAAGTTTATGACTGGGATTTTACTACTAATGCTAAACCGGAAGAAATTATGAAACTTTTTGAAGATAGTTTTTATGATAATGCTTTTGGAACAGTCGGAGTAGCGGAAAAACATTTGGGGGGCAAGGGCGATGGGGTGTTTGAGATAACTACATTTAGAAGTGAGAGTAGTTATAGTGATAAGAGGCGGCCGGATAAGGTAGTTTGGGGAAATAGTTTGAAGGAAGATTTAAAGCGAAGAGATTTTACGATTAATGCAATGGCGATAAAGTGCCTGCAGGGAGAGACCCTGCAGGTGGAGATAATTGATCCGTTTAATGGACAAAAAGATTTGAAAGATAAGTTAGTGAGAGCAGTGGGCGAGGCGGATAAACGATTTAATGAAGATGCTTTAAGAATGATGAGGGCGATTAGAATTGCGGCTCAACTTGGGTTTAGTATTGAAGAAAAAACTCTAAAAGCTATTGGTAAAAATTCCAGTTTAATTAATCAAATTGCTATGGAAAGAGTGAGGGATGAGTTTATAAAAATAATTGCTTCGCATTATCCCAAAGACGGAGTGTTGATGTTGTTTAGTGGCGGATTATTAGAACATATTGCACCTGAATTAATTAAAACTCGAGGGGTTGAGCAAGCCGGGCATCACACTAAAGATGTATGGAATCATTCTATTGATGCCTTGGAAGCTTGTCCGTCCCCTAACCCAATTGTAAGAATGGCTACTTTGCTTCATGATATTGGTAAACCTAAATCAAATATGGATCGAGGGGAGGGTAAAGAAATTACTTTTTATAATCATGAAGTAATTGGGGCTCGAATGGTTAAGGTAATTGCCAGGCGCTTAAAGATGAGTAAAAAAGAAATTGATTTGTTGTGGCTGCTGGTTCGCTGGCACATGTTTGCTTATGACACTCATATGACTGATAAGGCGATTAGAAGATTCATTCGAAGAATCGGGGTTGAGAATATTGACAACATGATGAGTTTGAGAGTTGGTGATCGGGTGGGAGGCGGAACTAAAGCAACTAGTTGGAGGCTTGAAGAATTAAAGAAAAGAGTTGAAAAAGTTCAATACACACCAATGCAAGTGAAAGATTTGAAAATTTCGGGTCATGATGTGATGAAGATTTTGAAGATAAAAGGGGGAAGAAAAGTCGGCGAGGTTTTAAGTAAACTTTTTGATGAGGTGATGGAAGATAGTGAGAAAAATGAAAGAGAGTATTTGTTAAAACGGGTTAAGGAGATGAAGTGAGTTAACAGAGTGCAGGGACCGTCCTTGTGAATGTGTCAATTTTGTTGGCGATATGGATCTAATAAATATTCAACTTTGTATTGAGTAAAAATATCATTATCAATTTCTCTTTGATCACGAAATTCTATAAAGTTCCTTAAACAATCATTAAACATTAGCTTGCCTTTAAACATTATCCCCTCAGCTCTTTCTTGAGCATTAACAAAATTACCAATACCAGAAGTCCAATTTTTTGAAGCTGGGCTATTAGCTAAGTTTTCTAATCCCTGAAAGCCAACTTCAACCCACAACAATGCTTTAAATACTTGCTGACTACTCCATTTGTACCATTCTGCCGATTTTTCCCATTTTTCTTTTTTTTCATAAAATTTTGAAAGACTAATTCCATCATCAGTTGAGAGAATTACTGTGTCAACCCTTAAACGTGGAAAAACTATTCTCCTTTTTATCTGACCAGGTTTACTAGAAAATAGTTCCCAGACTAATTTAGGTGGAATTATTCGGCTTATTCTTTCAATTACTGGAAATAACTCTTTTCTTAACTCTATTCTAACACCAGGATCTTGATCTGGTATAAAACCATTTAAATTGTCAATTTTCTCATTCATGCTTGTGATTATACCAAATCTATCCTTAATATTAAACCTATAGGCTTTTACTTACCTATTTTTTGATTTTATCTCCTCCCAGAGAACGAGGGGGGGGTGAGGTTAATAGTTTAGTGGGGAAAAATGTTTTAGGGTGGTGTTTTCAAAATCAAACTTTGCTAAGCCACCTTTGGGAATATAGGTTTGACTATCTTGAAAATAATTATTAATATCATTGGTAGCTAATCCGTAAATTATAGCCATACAGGGATCACCGTGAGAAACGAGTAGAACATTTTGATCTTTATGTTTTTCTAAAACTCTTTGAAATAATTTATTAGCGCGTTTGAAAATTTCATCAAGTGTTTCTCCCTTATTTTTTATATGATAAGGATGCCTAAATGTAATAAACTTTTTATTTTTAAATTTTTTAAGATTCATGCCTTGAAATGGTGATCTTGTTTCAAGAATTAATTTAGAAAAGCGAAGCTTAAGGTTTAATTTTTCAGCAATAATTTCTGCAGTTTGCTTGGTACGCAAAAGGGGGCTGGAGTAAATTACGGTAATATTTTTGTTAAATAAATAGTGAGCGATTTGATTTGATTGGGCCTTCCCTTTTTTGCTTAAAGGAATTCTTTTTGTTCTAAACGGAATGATTTTATCCGGATTTTCATATTCACCGTGACGGGCTAAGTAAATGATTGTCATAAATTTATTTACCTCTATCACACCTTAGAGGTGTGATGTTTATTCTTCGAAGTCGATCATGACTTTTTTGATACTTTGAAGATTTCTTTGGTGGTCGGAGTGGTCGCGAACAAAGTTTTGATATGAATTTTTTGATTTATAATAACTTAATACTATATCCTTGTGGCATAAACTTTTAATGTTTGGATTTATGTATTCTGGGTATGATGAATATTGATACTGATTTAAACTATTGATATTAGTGATAATATTCGAGCTAAATGGATTAAGGTGAATATAACGTGATACGTGAAGTAATTGATTATCGTTTTTAATCAAAACTGATTTAAATTTTCCCTGAAAAATTGGTCCGATTCTTTTATTTTTGGTGTTAAAAAAGCGTGTGTAACTATTAGCAAATTTACTCATAAAAGTAGAAATGCCATTATCGGTTAATTGTTTTATAAGTAAATGATAATGGTTGGGCATTAAACAATATGCAATGATCTCCACCAAAAAATCAGATTGCTGTCTTAGTAAATCAAGCATTTCTACTCTTTTGTTTTGAGTTTGTCTAATAAAATATGAATATCGTAAAGATAGGTTCTGATTTTGATAATATAAAAATGCTTCAATCGCTCTTTGATAGTAAGAATTATTTAAAAAAATCGGCATTGAAGCAACGCCACGATTAACAACATGGTAAATGTGTTCTGTTACTAGCGGAGTTTTTCTACCGGGCATGTTTTTATTATAATATTATAGCACTACCTCTATCACACCTTAGAGGTGTGATATTTGTTTTTCTTTTGTTCCCAGAGGACTAATAGCGGGGCGGCGGTGAAAGTTGATGAGTAAGTACCGGAGATGGTACCGATAAGTAAGGCGAAGACAAACCACTTGGTGGTGACTCCACCTAAAAGATAAAGGGCTAAAAGCATAAAAATGATGGTGATGGAATTGTTAATAGATCGACCGAGAGTTTCGGTGACAGCTTTGTTGACAAGATCGGTGTAACTTAATTTTGGATAAAGCTTGATTGATTCTCTGATACGATCATAGACAACAATGGTGTCATGGACCGAGAAAGATAAAATAGTTAAGACAGCAGTAACAAAAAGAGCATCGACTTCGACTCCCTTGGTAACACCTAAATAACTAAAGATACCAATGGTAATAAAGGTGTCATGAAGCATGGCTAAAATAGCGCAAACTCCATATTTTTTGTCTTTAAATCTTGAAGTTACAAAAACCATAATAAAGCCAGCGGCAATAAAAACACCAATAAGGGTTTTTTTGATTAGCTCTTTACCCATAGTGGGACCGATGGTTTCAAAACGTTTTTCTTCTACCTCGCCTAAATTGGTTTTAATATTTTGTTTTACAATTTGACTGATTTCTTGATCAAATTGTTGAGCTTTGATTAGAAAAGTAAAATCGTTGATTTGCTGAACTTCGTTTAAGTTAATGGTGTCTTTGATAAAATTGGTAACTGAATCAGGGGATAATTCTACGCCGTCTTTGGGGGTGATAAAAATTTCTAAGATAGTTCCACCTGTAAAATCAACAGCCGGTTTTAAACCATAATTAATTAAAAAGTAAGCTGAAGGAATTAAAAATATTAGAGAAAAAATAAAGTAGATGACTTTGTATTTCATGAAGTTAATCATATAATTTTTATCCAATAGGGAGACTCCTTCCGCCTTCGGCGTCCCGACTCGAGATTCTCTCGGGTCTCCTGTTAAGGAGTCTCCCTGCTCCCCTCATCAGGGAGCGAGTGACAACTATGCCGGTAAATAGACTGATGATGACTCCAATTAATAAAGTGATGGCAAAGCCTCTAACCATGCCGGAAGTATTTAGAAAACCAAAGTTAAAGGGGTTGATTAAAACTAAACTGGTAATGATGGTGGCGATATTGGCATCTTTAATTGAATCCCAAGCTCGACCAAAACCAAGCTCTAAAGCCATTGAAAAAGGCCGACCACTTCTTAGCTCTTCTTTTAATCTTTCAAAAATTAAGATATTACTGTCAACTGCCATACCAACTGATAAGATAAAACCGGCAATGCCAGGCAAAGTTAAAGTAATTGGAATTAACTTATAAATAGTTAAAGTAATCAGACCGTAAATAAGTAAAGCAATGTTGGCTAGTAAGCCGTTTAGACCATAAAGGAGAATCATAAAGATCATGACTAGGCCTAGACCAACTGATCCGGCAGTAATACTTTTTTCAATTGAGTCTTGGCCTAAGGTAGCGGAGATATTTTTTTGCTCGATAATTTTTATGGGTACAGGTAAAGCCCCGGCATTGAGTTGAATGGATAATTCTGAGGCTGTTTCCGGAGTAAAGTTTCCGGATATAACGGCCCGACCATCTTTAATAACTTCGTTAACAGTTGGGGCGGTAACCAATTGATCATCTAAAAATATTGCTACCGGACGATTAATGTTTCTATTGGTAATAAGGGCAAATTTTTCTGAACCTCCTTTAGTAAATTCCAGGCCGACCACCGGTTCACTGATTGCACCTTGATTATTTGAAAAAGAAACAAGAGATTTTTTTAAATCATTGCCGGTAAGACCGGTTGATTCAAAAGAAAAAATTCTAGTGAAGGCTGAGGGGCTTGCGTAGTCTATCTCGTTGGCATCTTCAGCTGTATCCTCTCTAAAATCAAGTTGAGCGGTTTGGCCAATTAAATTAATAGCTTGATCAACTTCTTTAACTCCCGGCAATTCAACGATAATCCTATAAGAATCTTTTATAATTGAAGTTTTAACGATAGACTCACTGACGCCGTATAAATCGACTCTCCTAATTATAATTTCTTTAGCTGATTCCAGAGCAGTGATTCGATCCGGTTCTTCGATTGAGCTCATATCTGTCTCTAAAACCAGATGAGTGCCACCTTGAAGATCTAAACCTTTTTTTAGGGTTAGGTCTCTTTTAAATTCTGATGAGCCAAGCCTCAAGTTAATGGGGGCACTTAAAAGATTTAAGTAAAGGCAAATTAAGCATAATAAAGTAATTAAAAAAAAGCGATTGGTATTTGTTTTCATAAAATCTAACTTACCTCTATCACGCTCCTGGAGCGTGATGTTGATTAGGTGACCATTTCTTCTTCATCGCCTATTAACATGACTCGACCGCTTGATAAAATGTTTTGTAAAAATGGATCTCGGCGAGATTTTCTAAACTGAAATTCATCTATAGCCATGGGGGCATAGTTGATTTCTTTTTCTCTGGCTGATTCAGCTTTTCTAACAATTTTATTTAGCTCCGGCAAGTTAATGGCCCCGACTAGTAATAAGTCAATGTCTTCTTCTGACTTTCTGGGCATTTGCCTAGCATAACGACCTGATAACATGGCAAATTTAATATTGCCAAGTTTATTTTTGTTTTTGATAATTTCAGCGCCCAGACCAACTGTTTTAGCAGTTAAACTGATTAATTCTTGGTAAAAATCATAGCTTTTTACAAAAAAATAGTAAAGACGATTACCACGAGGCTCTTTTTTAACTAAGCCTCTTTCTTCCATACGGGCTAATTCTCTTCGAACAGCGTTAATTTCCTCACCGGTGCTTCTGACCAGTTGACGAACGTAGAACATTTCTGAAGGATCTTTTAGAAATGTTTGGATTAACTTGACTCTTACTTTTGAGACAAATAAATCTTTAAGGTTGGCCATAGGCCTCCTATTGAGCAGATATGGTTAATAATCAACAATGGTACCGATTGGTAGGGCTGAAATCCAAATACGACCGGGATTAAATTTAATTTCTTTGCCTAATTCATCATAAAAAATAGTTCTTTTCAGACGACTGGATTTAGCCCAAGTACCCTCTATTAATTGACCATCTTTGATAATAAAGGCTTTACCTTTACCGATAGTACCCAAGAGTAAGTGAACATTACCCGGATAACCATCATTAGCGTGTCTTTCGGTGACAAATTGTAAAACCAAGTTTTTAGTTGATAGTTGCTCGTCGAGATTTAGATCAAGGTGAGGTTGACTACCATTGGTTCTTTTATACAAATTTGTTTCTTGATCATAGGCCCAAGAAACTAAATAATTTTCATCTTCCCAAAAATTGTAGGTAATAGTGGAAACCGTGCCTTTTTCAACAGGCTCTTCTTTGACAAAACTCCAAGGAACAAAATTATCTGACCATTCTTCTTCATCTTCATCAAGGTTAGTGTAGCCACGTTTTTCTCCAATAGCCCAAAGTTTTTCAGTAGTGGAATACATAGTATGCTCTGTAGCAACGGTTCGACCAAGTCTTTCGTAATCACGCCAAAAAGTTGGATAACCTATAGAAAATTGATTGAGATCATTGGAGCTTCCCCAACCATAAGTGTTAATTTGCCCTAAAGCATTAGCCGGTCCGGGAGAGTTAGCCCCGCCAACATGAGCATATAAGGGAAAGTTGTATTCTGAGGCCCAGTCTAAAAAGTAAGTGCGGGCACTTCTAACCGGACCCAAGATAGAGTCATAAGCTGAGGCTTGACAGTAGTAGATAGCCATAAATCTGGTGATACCACCTTCGGCTACGGCTTCGTAGACAACGTCAGAGTCGGATAAACCTGATTGAGGTCGAGCTTCCAAATGATTTTCGATCATTACCGCCAATGGTCTTCGAGTCTGCCAAATGTTTTCTTCAGCTTTGGTGTAGCTGGCACCGTTTAAAGGACAAGTGGCGGATTTTAATCCAGAAATATCAAAAAGAGGTTTTCTTGAAGAACCTTTCTTTTGGTCTTCTTCTGTTCCATCTGGTAAAGGAGAGGTAAAAATTATGCCGGTTTTGGAAGCATAATTAAAGGTAGCATAAGATATACCTGTGGATAACAGATAAATTCCTAGTCCAAAAAAAATGGTTAATATTTTTTTATTTTGCATTTTTAATTGCCTTTTTTTCTTCGTTTGAAAGTTTGAAGTCATCTGATTTACCATTTTTAATTGTTTTAGCGTAAAACCTGGTGGCATCACGCGAGTGTAATGAGCTTAACACAAAACCAGTGTCTTTTTCATCTAGTAAACTTAAAGAGAAACTTTGATCGCCACCGGTTTGAGGAAATGGATTGAAACGAACAAAACCAATTTTTTGAATGTGAGACTTTATTTTGGTTTGAACAAGGCCCAATGATTTAATTAAAATGCCTAATTCTTTTTGATTGAGGTTGGTTTGGTTTAGTATTTCTGAGAGAACGATTTTTAAGTCTTTTTTTGTGATGTTTTTGGTAAGCTTATTATAGTGGTAAATTGATCTAATTGAAAAAACCGACAAAATAACCAGCCAAATTAAAAGACCTAAAACAATCCATTGCAAGATGTATGTTTCGAATATCATATTTAGTCGATTTTGAGGCTTGAAGATGAATTTGTCAACGAGAAGATGATAACAAGTGCTATAATTTTATTAATGTCAAAGAGACGAACCAAAAAACAAAAAGTAAAAAGTAAAAAGAGACAACAAGAAACAGTAATCGTTCCCAAGTATAAACTTGATGATAGTGAGTTAGATAAAAATGAAAAAGTCAAGACTGAGGGTTTAATCAAAAAAAAGTTAATTGTGAGAGACTTGGTAAAATCAATGATTATTTCGGTGATAGTT
>JBDRQW010000049.1:0-8395 GCA_043826085.1 Candidatus Beckwithbacteria bacterium
CCAGCAAGTTTGCAACACCATTCCCGAACGAATGAGCCACTCCTCCGGATTGCCTCAAAACTCCTTGATATTCTTTCTCATCAGCCAACTTAACGTGATAGAATAAAAAATATGAAAAAAATGAAAAAGAAGTTATTGGGAATGATAATATTGTTAGTTGGTTTGTACTTTGGACTTGATTTAAACACAAAAGTTGTCCAACTAGTATCTAGGGCAACTCCTAAGAAGGCAGAGATTATTGTTGATGTTAGTAAAGATTTATATACAATGCCAAAGCCATTTAATAATTTAGCTCAAGGTGGAGAAGAAAATGATGGCATGTTAGCAGAAACAGTTAATTTGGTAAGTGAGTTGTCCCCCAACTATATTAGATTGGATCATATTTATGATTTTTATAACGTGGTAAAAAAAGAAAATGGTCAGTTAAGTTTTGATTTTTCAAAACTTGATAAAGAAGTTGAGGCAATTTTACTAACAAAAGCAAAGCCATTTCTGGCTTTAAGTTATATGCCACCAGGATTTGGCAGTGGAACAGTTGATCCTCCGGATAATTGGAATGATTGGCGAATATTGGTAAAAAAAACTGTGGAACATTATTCCGGAAAAAATAATAAAAACATTGACAATGTTTATTATGAAGTATGGAATGAACCGGATTTATTTGGCAGTTTTAAAACTTACGGTAAAAAAAATTATTTAGATATGTATAGACAGTCTGTTCTTGGCGCCAGTGAGGCCACAAATGTTAATCAATTTAAAATCGGAGGTCCGGCAACAACCGGACTTTATAAAAACTGGATAACTGACTTGTTGGAATTTACAAAAGAGGAAAATTTACGATTAGATTTTATTTCTTGGCACAGATATTCACTGCGAGTGGAAGATTTTAACGATGATATTAAAACCCTTAATAAACTGGCAAAAAAATATCCAAAGTTAGCCTTAAAAGAAAAACTGATCACTGAATGGGGTTTTGACCCAGAAAACCATCCCGGATATGACACTCACTTTGGAGCCATTCATATGCTAGCTTCAGTAATTGAAATGATTGATGGAATACACAAAGCTTTTGTGTTTGAAATAAAGGATGGCAAAGATCCTGAGGGAAAAACTTTTTGGGGTAGATGGGGTTTATTAACTCACGAAGATAGTGGTTTACAAATAAAGCCACGATTTTCCATGATGAAGTGGTTAAATGGATTAGGTGATAAAAGATTGGAGTTAGTCGGTGAAGGAAGTTTTGTAAAAGGAATTGCAGCTAAAGACGGGGTTAATATTCAAATTTATTTAGTTAATTACGATCCTAAAGATAGTCATTTTGAGGCAGTACCTGTAGTAGTAAAAAATTTATTACCGGGCGAGTATCAGGTAGTTAAAGAAGTTTTTGAAGGAAATAAAAGTCAATCGCAAGTAAGTATTACTAATGGAACTTGGATTGGACAAGTAGTGATGGAACCAAATAAAGCAGTTAGATTAACCTTTAAGCCAATTTAACTATTTTGAAGGATGGCTAAGAAGGCTTCTTGAGGTAGGTTAACTCTACCAATTAACTTCATGCGTTTTTTGCCTTTTTTCTGTTTTGATAAAAGTTTTTGCCTTCTGGTGGGGTCGCCACCGTAAAGTTTGGCGGTAACATCTTTTCTAAAGGCTTTAATTGTTTCTCTGGCAAGAATTTTGCCACCTAAAGCTACTTGAATGGGAGTTTCGAACTGCTGACGAGGAATTATCTCTTTTAACTTTGAAGTTAATTTTTTAGCGGTAGAAAGAGCCTTTTCTTTGATCACTAAGACAGACAATGGCTCAACTGGCTGGTGATTAAGAAAAACTTGAAGTTTTACAATTTTAGCTGGTTTAAATTCTAAAAATTTCCAGTCTAAGCTGGCAAAACCTGAAGAAACTGATTTTAGAGAACTAAAGAAGTTACTAATTAATTCTTGAAGAGGTAGGTGATAGCTTAGTTTAACTTGATTGCCAAAAAATTCTTGATTTTTAAGCTCAGCTCTTTTGTTTTGACACAAGCTCATGACTCCCCCTAAGTATTGCAAAGGAACAAAAATTGAAAGTTTAATAAAAGGTTCTTTAGTTTGATTAATTAAAGTGGGGTCTGGAAAATCACTTGGACTTATAATAGATATTTCTTGATTGTTTTTGTTTAAAACAATTCTGTATTCAACCGATGGACTGGTAATAATTAATTCTAGTAAAAACTCTCTTTCTAGGCGTTCCTGAACAATATCTGAATGAAGTAAACCCTGAAAACCTGTTTTGTAACCACTACCTAAAACCGAGGAACTAACCGGAATGTAGGAAAGACTGGAGTCGGATAAACTTAGTTTTTCTAAAGCCTTGGTTAGTTTAAGAAAGTCTTTTTGGTTGATGGGATATAAATCCATAAAAACCATGGGCTGGGGCTCAATGAATCCGGGAAGAGGTTTTACCTTGTTATCTGGTGAATTAATGGTGACGGTGTCACCCACCCTACAAAGAGAGATATTTTTTAATCCGGTGGCAAGGTAGCCAACTTCACCTGAAAAAAGTTTTGTTCCCGGATCCATTTGAGGTGAAAAGTAGCCAATTTCTTCCGGACTAAAGTTGGCTTGATTGGACATTAATATAAGTTTATCTTTTCTTGAAATATGGCCAGTCATTAGCCTAACATAAGCAATAACCCCTTTGTGAGGGTGATAAAAAGAGTTAAAAACTAAGGCTTGAAGGGGGGCTTTGAAGTTAATTTTGGGAGGAGGAAGACGATTTATAACCACTTTAATTAATTGAAGTACACCTTCGCCTGTTTTGGCGGAGATTTTTAAAATTTCATTTTGAGAGAAACCAAAAGTTTCTTCAATTTCTTTTAAAGTTTTTTCAATTTCAGCGTTAGGGTGATCAATTTTATTTACAACTGGAATTATGGCTAGGTTGGCTTCGATGGCTTTGTTCATATTTGCCATAGTTTGAGCTTGAATACCCTGAGTGGCATCGACTAAAAGAATGGCTCCTTCGCAAGCAGTTAAAGAACGAGAAACTTCATAGGAGAAATCAACATGCCCGGGAGTGTCTATTAAATTTAAAATGTATAACTGGTTATTTAGTAAATAGTTCATTCGAACCGGAGCTAATTTGATGGTGATACCACGCTCTCTTTCAATGGGATTTGAATCTAATAGCCTGTCTCTTCTATCTTTTAACTTAACCGTATTGGTGATTTCAAGAAAACGGTCTGTTAGAGTGGTTTTGCCGTGATCAATGTGACTAATAACGCAGAAATTTCTAATATGTTTATTCATAATGAAGGTTCCGAACTACCCTTCACTTCGTTGCCTGCCTGCGCAGGCAGGCGGGTCGCTGAAAGTTCGGAACCAGAAGCGGGTTTAAGAGCGATTTTGGTCTGAGATAAAACTTTGCTTAAATTTTTAGCTCTTTTTATTAAATCAATAAAATTATCCAGCTCTTTTATTTTTAAGAGTTTTGAAAGAAAGATATAGACAAAAAGGCCAATGGTTGAAGTAATAATCACTAGAATAATTAAGTCAATTGTTTTGGCGGTGTTTAAAATGTAGCGATCAAGAACTCTTAAAGGGATCCAGAGAAAAACCCCGGTGATGATGGTAGCTATAGACATTTTTATAAAAGGAAAAAGTAAGTCTTTTTTGCTAAAACCTCCCAGTAGTTTTGAAAAAAATAACATTAAGAAACCTGCGTGAAAAAATGATGATAAAGAAATGGCTAAAGCCAGACCAAGAACATTCAAATCTAAAGAATAAACAAAGAAAAAGCTTAAAAATACATTAAGAATAACAGCTGAAGCTCCAATAAAAAAAGGGGTTTTAGTGTTACCGATAGCATAAAACCCTCGAACTAAAATTTGAATGGCAGATTGAGCAAAAACCGATAAGGCAAAGAGGGCAACCACTTTGCCGGTTAATAAAGTAGCTTCCCAAGGAAAGTTACGAGTGCCGAAAGCAAGACGAACTGCGGGAATTCTTAAAACTAAGAGCATCATGCCGGCAGGTAGGCTTAAAAATAAAGTTTGTTGTAGTGATGACAAAAAAAGACTTTTAAATTTTTCAAGTGATTTTAGATTGTACTCTCTTGATAAAGTTGGGAGGGCGGCTTGACCAATGGTGGCGCCAAATAAACCGACCGGTAAAGCATTTAAATGTTGGGCAAAATAAAAAACTGCCAAAGAGCCGCTGGAAAGTGAAGTGGCTATAAAAACAGCCACGGTTAGTTCTATTTGTGAAACAGCTAAAGCTAAAGTTCGAGGCAACATTAATCTACCGATGCGACGAACTCCTGCATCTTTAATATTAATTGAAGGTCTGAAAATAAAACCAACTTTTTTAATTAATGGCAGTTGAACTACCAAATGAAGGAGAGCGCCAATTAAAACTCCAAGAGCCGGTCCATAGATACCAAAGCGAGAGCTTAAGGTTAAGATTCCAAAGATAATACCTAAATTATAGGCAATTGGAGAAAGAGCTGGAATAATAAAGTGACGATGGGATTGAAGAATTCCGGTTAAAAAATTTGAGATTACAAAAGCTCCTTGAGCAACAACCAATAATCTGGTTAGATTTGTCATTAAAACAATTTCTATTGGCGAAAATGATGGGGCAATTAGTTGGCTTAAAGGTTTTGCAAAGATAATTAAAATAATGGCAAAGATAAAAAATAAAATTGTGCCTAAAGTAATGATGGTTGAAGCTAGGCGCCAAGCTTGTTTTTTATCTTTTACCAGATAGTCTGTAAAAACAGGAATAAAAGCGGCAGAAAGAGCCCCAACCACTAAAAGTTGAAAAATCATATCCGGAAGCCTAAAGGCGGCAAAATAAACATCTAACTGCCAAGCAGTATTGAGGTCAAAAAATGCGCCCGCTAAAAATCTATCTCGAAGAAGGCCTAATATTCTTGAGAGAAAAACTGCGACCATTAAAACTGAAGCGGCTGACAAAATATTGTTTTGTCTTCTTAGGAGTAAGCTTCTACTATTTTTAAGAAAATTATTAACCATAACTTCGGCGAGTATAACATGGGGCTTGCTTGAGCCACAACCAAAATGTTATGATACGAGCCATGCCAATAATTAAATCAGCAGTAAAAAAGTTAAAACAAGATAAATTGAGAACAGCGGTTAATCGTGTTTATCGAAACAGAATTAAAGAGGCTTTAAAAAAAGCGCGCGCAAAGAAAACAAAAAAATCTTTGAAAACAGCTTATAGTGCTCTTGATCGTGGAGCCAAAAAAAAAGTGATTCACAAAAACAAAGCGGCCCGATTAAAATCTAGATTAGTAAAACTGATAAAGAATAAATAATAAGGTATAATGTTTATTAATGACTGCCCCTCAAAAACAAATTAATTTACTTCCTAAGGATAAGTGGGAAACCGGAGTGATTGGCAAACTATTAAAATGGGCCTTGAATGTTGGACGATATGTGGTGGTTTTTACAGAGCTAATTGTTATTTCCGCTTTTTTATTTCGTTTTTCATTAGACAGAAAATTAACTGACCTTAAAGAAGAGATGCAGGCAAGACAATCAGTAGTTGAATCTTATGGTGATTTTGAAAATAACTTTAGAAAAATTCAAAAACAATTAAACAGCATAAAGGAAATTAACGACTCGAGTGTTAATGTTGATGCTATATTGTTGAATATTAGCCAAATTACACCGATTGATACGGTTTACAAAAGTATTAATATTATTAATGGAAAAGTGTCTTTAGAGGGAGAGACTTTGTCTGAAGTGGGCTTGGCTACTTTGTTGGCAAAAGCTCAGGAAAATGATAATTTTAATGAGGTGATTTTGGAAAGCGTAGCTTCGGCTACCGAGAAAAGTCAAGTAATAGAATTTAGAATGACTTTGATTTTATGAAATTTATAGACAGGATAGGCACCAGCAGAGACTATGATAAGTACATAGAAAGGCTACAGCAATTATCTTTAAATCCAATGGCAAGAATATCCGGAATTGTTAGTTTAACAATCTTTACAGTGGCATTTTTTGGTATTTTTGCCATCTTGCCAACATTTAAAACAATTGCATCTTTATCCAAAGAGATCAAAGATATTGAAGAGATCAATCAAAAACTTTCAATAAAAATCAAGACTTTAGGCGAAGCCGAAGATGTTTATTCTTTGGTAGTCAATGATCTTAATGTTATCAGTAAGGTGTTGCCGGAAACAGCAGATTTTGATCGTTTAGCTTGGCAAATTGAATGGCTGGCGATGGATGCTGGAATTGAGTTGTCATCGGCTAACTTTGGAGAATTTCAGATAGTGGGGATAGAGACAATTAAAGATGGTTTGGGAAAAATTAATGTTAAAATAACTATAACCGGTAATTATTTACAAATTAAAGAATTTATTAAAAAATTAAGTAAAATTGATAGGTTGATTGCCATTAGTGATGTTAGAATGAATGATCTGACCACTAATATTCAATTTGATGCTTATTATTTACCTGGTAATATCCCTAATTTATGATTAGCAAAATTTATGAAGAACGATTAAAAAATCAATTGTTTAAACTGTCACTTTTAACTATAGTGACTGTGGTTATTTGGATTGGAATGGCAACCTATGAAAGTTTATCTAAAAGTAAAATTACTCAAATAACAAAAATTCAAATTAAACCCTTGACTGCCAGTCTTGACCTTGACACAATAAAGGATATTAAAAGTCGACAAGAAATTATTAAAGTCGACTGGAATGCTTTGACTCCGCAACTGCCGGATGAGTTGGTATTGCTTGATAGACCAGCAACTGAGTCCGGTCAAGTTGATGTTAAAGAGGAATAGTTAATTTATGAAAGTGCCTGGGTCAAAAATTCATTTTCCAACTGCACTGGGATTGTTTATTTTGTTGGTGGCGATTGGGGTTGGTTTATTTTTAGTTAAAACAAAAACTGAAGTTAAAGTTGGAGCTGATGAAAGTTTTAATCCCAAACAAGTAAGAATTACCAATGTAAGCGATACCGGATTTAGTGTTTCTTGGTTAACTGATAGTCCTGCTAATGGGCTGGTAAAGTATGGCTCTGAATCTAATTCAATTAAACAAAGTGCTTTAGATGATAGAGATCAATTATCCGGAGAGTCGGGTAGTTTTGAGCTTCATCATGTGACAGTAAAAAATTTGAGCCCCAGTACAAAATATTTCTTTAAATTGGAGTCCGAAAAAAAACAATTTGATAGTAATGGTAAGCCATTTGAAATAATAACCGGTGCGGTCTTGGGAACTCCGCCGGTAGCAGACCCGGTTTATGGAACAATTTTGCTGTCTTCCGGCGCGGTAGCTGAAGGGGCGGTTGTTTATCTTAATGTGCCCAATGCGGCTCCAATATCTGCGCTGGCTAAGACTAATGGTAATTGGGCTTTATCGTTATCAACAGCAAGAACCGCTGATTTAAATAATTATTTATCTTATGATACCCAAGCAACAGTGGTTAATATTTTGGTTCAAGGTGGGAGTATGGGAAATGCGCCGGTAATAACTACTACCAGCAATGATAGTCCGGTGCCGGATATTACTTTGGGAAAGTCTCATGATTTTAGAAGTATGGCGGATGAAATAGCGGATGAAGAAAGTGTAAATAATTTAGATTCTTTAGATTCTCCGGTAGACACCACGGATGAAACATCTGACAATGGCTTTGATTTAGATCCGGTAGACGATGATAATACCATGACTACTTCATCGTCTGAAGTAACTTTGGATAATCCGAGTTTTGATGGCGAAGTGATTAATGCGACTCAACCGGCTTTTATTGGAGCCGGACCGCCGGGAACTGTATTATCAGTAACAGTAAATTCTGAGGATACTTATACCGGCTCGACTACGATTGGTGAAGATGGTGCTTGGGAATTTACTCCCCCGGAGGGGTTGGAACCCGGAGAACATACGGTGACTATAAATTATATTGATAGTGAGGGAAATGAGCAAATATTAAACAGATCTTTTTTGATTGCACAAGCGGGAGATTCTGAAGTACCGGCAATTACAGCCACTCCCTCGGGAAGTATGAGTTCAACTGAGTCGGGTAGAACATCGCAACCTTCAACTCAATCCGGAATACCGGACCCTGGAACGTGGGAAATAACTTTAATGATGTTCTTAACAGGAATTGGCTTGCTTTTTGGTGGTGTAATTATTAAAAATAAGGTATAACTATTAATATGACGATGCCCACTCCTCCTATTCTCCCCCCTACTCCGCCTGCTCCACCAAGTGAAACGCCGGTAGTAATTGAAGAAACGCCTCAAATAGTTAGTAAACCAAAAAGAAAAATTGGCAAAGCCGTTAAAGCTTTTGGTGGGTTGATAATGCTGGTATTGTTAATTGGAGGGATAATTGTTGGCAGAAGCATTATTCAAGAGAGAAACTTGGTTGAGAGTGATGC
>JBDRQW010000050.1:0-7502 GCA_043826085.1 Candidatus Beckwithbacteria bacterium
CTTATAAACAACGCAAAATTTACATGCCTTTAATTCTTGAATATCTCTCTGAGAATACAGGCTTGGGAAATAGCTAACCGCTTTATCAACGATATATTTATCAAATCTTTCAAAAGTAAAGTTTTTTTCTAAAGAGATTCTATCAGGTAATTTGTCGTTTGATATTTCGTTAAAATAATGTATTGGAGCTATTGTCTTTAATGTCATAGTTTATCTAAATCATCTGAACTTGTTAATTTTATCAAAATAGCTACGAAATAACCAAAAGAAAACAAATTTAAAACTCTAGAGAACAAGCCCTATTAACGGTTGAAAAATATTTTTTGAACTCGCTTCACTCTGTTTCGCGCCTCGCTGTGCTTTCACTCCAGATGCTTTTCGAAATTTTAGTATCTTCCGTTCGGGTCACTTAACATCAGCACATGGGGGGGGTTTAGTAGGAAAATAGGCAGAAAATTTACCGAAGAATTTTAATCAGCATTGAACTTTTTGCGGTTCCAGGATTTAAAAAGACAAATCCAAATTAGGGAGATACCACAATCCTATATAAGGGAATAGGTCCATATTAAACGTCCAACTGTGTTGCGGGACTAGGACTCGAACCTAGACTTCCTGTTCCAGAAACAGGAGTCACTGCCATTAGACTATCCCGCAGAATACTTTCGAAAAGAAATTAACTTTTTGAAGTATTTTACTTCTTTTTTTCTTCTGAGTCTAATTGCATAAGTTCTTATTTCTGGGTGAAGATTAAAAGAAAGTAGGGCTTTTGTAACCTCTTTTAGTAAACAAGGATTCAAATTATTAAAAGTAAAATTATAAGTATATGTTGGCTTATGAATACACAATGATCCTTCGGCTTCATATAATCCCCTGAGGCACGCTATTAAATACTTTTTTGATCTCCAAATCCACTTGGGAATATAATTTTTTGCATGCCTTCTATTTCCGCTTAAAACACCTAGCCTTGAGGAAATTTGTTTTTGATATAAATAAATATGAACACAATTAGAATTTTTTTGTTTATATATCGTAGGATTTTTATTAAAAACATTTTTAATAATTGGAACAGAGTATTTAATTAAATTTGGCTTATCAGTTCCAAGAGTAATTGTTAGTTTTTCTACTCTAGGATGTTTGTAAATATTACCATCACCTAAAACTAAGCCAATCAAATAGGCTAAGTCTGATGATCGAGTAAGAGGTGGGTGATTAGATATGATCTTACCATCACCAATCATTTTATCTCTCCACTTTTTAAAGTTATCTAACTTCATTCGCTTCATTGTTAAAGAAGTTTTTCTTAAACTAGCATGAGTTTCTTTAGTTTTACCTTTATTCCATGGAGTTGGACGATTCTTTAAGCTTTTACGCCATTTTATATATCTAGGATCATCTTTGGGTAAATTTTGAACTAATATTTTAAAATACTTATTTACTGCCATATCTTATCATACCAATAAACGACTCAGATTAGAACTATTTCAATAAATAGGTTAAAATACCCACATATGCCAAAAATTCTTGTTCGTTATGCCGAAATTGCCTTAAAAGGAGGTAATCTTAGTTTTTTCGAAAACCAACTGATAAAAAACATTAAATTATCTCTTAGTAAAAAAGCCGTTGTCGAAAAACAAAGAAAACAGATTTTGATCACCGTTCCATCTAATTTAATTAATCAAAGTCTTGATAAACTAGAAAAAGTTTTTGGAATTGCTTGGTTTGCCCAAATCCATCAATCAAAATCAGAATTAAAAGACATTTCTAGAGTAGCTACCAAGATAATTGGCAAACCCAAATCTTTTGCTATTAGAGCCTCGCGTTCAAATAAACAATTATCTTTTACCAGTCAGGATATAGCGATTAATATAGGGGACAAGATAAGAATTGCCACCAAAGCTAAAGTTGATCTTAAAAATCCGGAAACCAATCTTTATATTTCTGTAGCCAAAAATCAAACCTATCTTTACACCAATAAAATCCCCGGTCCCGGCGGTTTACCTGTTGGCACTTCCGGCAAAGTTTTGTCATTATTATCAGGAGGCTTTGACTCTATTGCCGCTTCATATTTAATGGCCAAGAGGGGAGCTCAAGTCGATTTTCTTCATTTTCATGTCTTTCCCAAATCAGACCAAGTTTTAACTTCAAAAATCAAAACTATCATCGACACCTTATCTCTCTCAACCCTATCAAAAAAACTATTTTTAGCCAGTTACACTCCATATCAAATGGCTGTTTTGGACTTGGAAAACCAACAAGTCAAACACGAGCTAGTCGTCTTTAGAAGATTAATGGCTAGGGTCGGGGAAGAAATAGCCCAAAAATATGGCTACCAAGCTTTGGTTTTTGGCGATTCTTTAGGTCAAGTTGCTTCTCAAACCATGGAAAACATCGTCGCGGTCGACGAGGCTGTCGATATTCCCATTTTTAGACCCTTAATCGGCATGGATAAAATCGACATAATTAATCTGGTTAAAAAAATCGGCCTGGAAAAAGCCACCAACTTACCCTACAAAGATTGTTGTTCAATTGTTAGTAAAACCCCCGCCATCAAAGCTGATCTTGATAAAATCACTAACATAGAGAAGAATATCGATATTAATAAAATCAGCTATGAAATTACTAAACAAACTAAATCCATCAACCTTTAATCTTCGGCGCAAGAGATTTTTTAATTTATTAGTTTTCTATGCCTCTTATGTCTGGTTTAAATCTTTTAGTGGTTCAGTCTTGATACCTTACTATCACCAACAAGGCATAGTTCAACAACAAATGGTGATTGCAGATGTGTTATTTTTTCTATCAGCTATTGTAATCACCTTGTTTCTCAAAACAATTTATTCTAAAAAATCATGGAGATTAGCTTTAATTTTTTCAATGATTGGCCTTTTTTTAATCACCAACATTTATAATATTTATCAATATTATCTTTCTAGTATTATTATTGGTTTTACAATTATTTTCTTTTATGTAACCTACAACATTGCTCATTTTGAATTAACTCCAAAACATCGAACCGGTTTTAGCTCAGCCATTCTTTTTAGTTTAGCTCCCATAATTAGTTTAATCGCTCCTTTAGTTGCAGGTTTTACCGCCAACTTTAATTATCTATATATTTGGATATTTTCTCTCATTTTCTTTTTATTAAGTTTTTATCTGTCTCGCAAACAATACAATTTTAAAATTCAATATAAAATTTCATTTAAAGAAATTAAACCAACAATGGTTTTTACATTTTTAGAAGCCCTATGGGAACCTTTAGTTTTTACTGTTATTCCGGTTTTTAGCCTATTTTTTATTAAATCTCCGCTCTATTTTGGAGCCTATATGTCTTATTTATCTTTAATGAGTGTTATTGCCAATCTCACTTTAGGTAAGCTAACGGACAAGCTACAAAAAAGAATTGTTTTTCTTTACCCTTTAACTATTCTTATGGCTGTAGTTACATTTTTATTCCCCTTTGCTTTAACCAAAATTATCTGGTGGTTGGTCATTACTGGCATAATCCAATTTTTTACCCCACTTTTTTGGAATCTGACCACCTCTATGTTTATCGACACCACCAAAGATATTAGAACAGGTTTTGTTACTCGAGAACTTGTCTTATCAATCGGTAGAGCCATTAGTACAATTTTAATAGCCATTAATTTTTATTTTCAAACTAAACCAACTTTTATTTTTTATTATTTAGGTTTTATCATGCTCCTTTTTCCAATCGCTCTTTTCTACAACACAAAGATTAGTAAAAGGTATAATTATTTATAATGTCAGATATATACTACCCAGTTGCTCATCGGTTACAAGAGGAAATAGATTCTTTCAAAACTCGTTATGATAATTTTGACACATCTTTAATTCCTAAAATTTTTATAGAGTCTCTTAAATTAACTGTAATTGATTTTAAGCCATCAAAATCTTGGGGATCTTCCCATTTAATTTATTTTGTTACCGTTAAAGAAAAAAGAGAGCCATTAGTTTTAAGAGCCAATCTTGGTTTCAACCGCAACCCAGAAACTGTGATGGTCATCGAAAAATTAATCACCGAAAAAGTTACCAAACTCGGTGTTCCTACTAACACCGTCATATATGCAGATGTTTCAAGAAAGAAATTTCCTTTCGATTTTCAAATTCAAGAAGTTCTTCAGGGCAAAGATCCAGAAATATATTTTAAAGGTTCAAAGGCGGACTACAATAAAATCTCTTTTGACTTAGGAATTAAAATAGCTAAACTTACTAAGTTAAAATTTAAAAAATTTGGCAGATTTAACGAAAAATCAGCCATAAATGGAAAATTAATCGGAACTAAAAATTCTTTTTTTGACTACATTACTGTTTGCCTTGATGACGATATTCGCTACCTGGTTAAAGCCAAAGTTATTAATAACAATAAATCTAAAATAATTAGACAACTTTTCGATCAACACAAGGCAATTATTAATCTTGATCAAGGAAGTTTAATTCACCATGATTTAGCTGATCACAACATTACTTTTCAAGGAACAAAAGTAACCGGAATTTTTGATTGGGAAACAGCAGTTATTGGCGATCCAGTTTTAGACTTAGCCTCTTGTCCAACCTGGAGAACTTTCTACCCAAGGGAAGAAAAACTGATTAAAGGCTATCAAACAATAACTGACCTTCCAGATAATTTTAAAGAAAAAATGAATATTTATCGTTTAAGAACTATGCTGTGGAAGATTGTTTATGCTATCAGAATGGATATATTAAATGAGCAAAGAAAAGAAACTTTCTATAATGCCTTGAAATCTTTTAACTTATGATTACTTGTTATTTTGAAAATAAAAATAAAGCTTCATTAAGACACGTGGTGGTTGACAATCTCGTGATTGACGGCAACAAAATTCTACTGGTTAAACGCGGACCAAAATATTCGGAACCAAATAAATGGGCCTTACCCGGAGGTTTTGTAGATCGAGACGAAACTACTCGGCAAGCCGCTGTCAGGGAAATACTTGAAGAAACCGGCTATAAAGCTAAAGTGATTAAATTATTTAGGATTATTGATAACCCAGATCGTCCCAAAGAAGATAGACAAAACATTTCTTTTGTGTATCTTCTAAAACCATTAAAAAAAGTCGGGGAGTCAGACCACGAAATTTCGGATACCCAATGGTTTAGTTTAAATAAACTACCAAAACAATCAGATTTTGCCTTTGACCACTTAGACACGATTAAACTATATAAAATTCATCTTCAAAAACATTTTCGACTACCAATTACATGTATGAGTCATGAAGATGTTGAGGGTTGGGAAGAAACCCTAGATATTATGTCAAATCCAAAGTTGGTCGCAGACATCAAAAAAAGTTTGGAAGAGTATAAACAAGGCAAATTTATTTCATCTGAAGAATTGTTAAAAGACCTAGGGTTAACAGAAGAAGATATCGCAAAATAGTCACGTAATCAGAAAGCGTTTTAGTTGTTTCTCAAAATAACATACTCATTCCCTTGACCACTCTTGGCATCGGCCACATACTTATCCACCAACTTCATTTTTAGTTTTCTTTTAATTTCCTCCAATTCATTATCATCCATTAAGTGACAATACCTGTATGCCGTCACTCCTTTTTTCCAATCCAAAATATAATCATTCTCTTCAACATCTTCTTTTTTTAAACCCACTTTTTCAAAAGGTACAATATAAGAATTAAACCGCTTAAACTTATTAAAGTGCCAGTTGGTAAAGACTAACAATCCATTAGGTTTTAACAATTTTTTTAACGCTTTTAATAATTGAAGTCTGATTTCCTTTCCCGGCACATGATGTAAGACCCCAAATAAACAAATTAAATCAAATGATTTAATTAAATGAATTGGTTTTAAAATATTTTGATTGATTAGTTTAGCCTTGGGTAATTTTTCACGAGCAATATCCAATAAATATTGATTATTATCTATTCCAACGTAATCTATTTTTTTATCATTCTTAATCAAAAACTCCCCAAACCTCCCATTTCCACAACCCACATCAAGTACCTTCAGGCCTGCCTGCGTAGGTAGGTAGGAGAGTAATTTTCCCCATCCGGCCCAGTTAAATTGTCTGGAAGTGTTAAAATACTCATGCACCTTTTCATAAAAATCAATATTTAATTGATTTAATGCCTTAACTGTTTTTTGATCCATATGAATAAATACAATTTTAACCCAAATAAATATAAGAAAAAACTCTTGGGATTAATTAATGCCTTAAAACAAGACAAACATCTCACTCAAAAAACTTATCATAAGTTAATCAAAAAATTCCCAAAATCAAAATCTCAGGTTTTTGCTAAGTCAGAAATAATTGCCGGTATTAGACTGTTTGCCAAAAAAGATCAAAAAAAATTAATTCAAAAAATTGTTATGAAGCCGGTCAGAACTTTATCTGGAGTTGTGCCGGTCACTCTTTTAACCAAGCCTTACCCTTGTCCTGGAAAGTGTATTTATTGCCCCGACGATATCAAGATGCCTAAAAGCTATCTTTCCAGCGAACCCGGAGCTCAGAGAGCCGGTCACCATCACTTTGATCCATATCATCAGGTTGCCTCCAGATTAAACGCCTACTATGCCAACGGTCATCCTACCGATAAAGTTGAACTCATTGTCCTAGGCGGCACTTGGTCAGTTTATCCTTTAAAGTACAAAATCTGGTTCATTAAACGTTGCTTTGACGCCCTAAACTCTTTTCAAGTTGACAGGGTCAGACCCTGTCAGTCAACTGGCCAATCTACTTGGGTTCAACTCAAAAAATCTCAAACTAAAAATGAAACCGCTAAAACCCGCTGTATTGGTTTAAGTCTGGAAACTCGACCGGATTTTATCACCGAACAAGAACTGATTGATTTTAGAAAGTTCGGTTGCACCAAAGTCCAAATTGGAGTTCAAAGTTTAAGCGATAAAATATTAACTTTAAACCAACGCGGTCATGGAGTTAAACAAACCAAAAAAGCCTTTAAGTTGTTAAGGTTAGCCGGTTTTAAAATCCAAGCTCACTGGATGGCCAATTTATATGGTTCTTCTGTTAAAAAAGACATCTCAGACTTTAAAAAACTATTCTCAAATAAAAACTTTAGACCGGACGAATTAAAACTTTACCCCACTGCTTTACTTAAAACCGCCAAGTTAATGGATTTATATAATCAAAAACTATGGAAACCATACACCAATCAAGAGCTAATAAAAGTTCTCAGTGTTATTTTGTCAGCAGTGCCTTGCTATTGTCGAGTTACTCGGATAATTCGAGATTTTTCAAGTCAAGATATCATTGCCGGCTCAAAAACATCCAATCTTCGTCAACTGGTAGAAACTAAAGCCAAAAATATACACGAAATCCGCTACAGAGAAATCCGCAAGCAACCAGTCAAAATAAAAGATTTAAAATTAAAAATAACTACCTATCAAACTTCTATTGGTACAGAAAAATTTCTCGAATTTATTACTCCTGACAACAAAATAGTCGCTTTTTTAAGATTATCATTACCCAAAATAAAACCTTTTATTAAAGA
>JBDRQW010000051.1:0-4923 GCA_043826085.1 Candidatus Beckwithbacteria bacterium
CGGTTGAGGCATCCTTTTTAACCCCAAGGACTTCGTAGAAATCTCTTTTGGTAGTCATTACTCCTCAATAACTTCGCCTTCTTGGGCTTTATCTTTTTCCTCAGATTTGTTATCGTCTTTTTTACTTTTTTTAGATTTCTTAGACTTTGATTTTTTAGCTTCATCCGCCTTCGCTGAAGCTTCGTCGGACGCGTACATGGCAGCGCCAACTTTTTGTAAAGCTTCTGAGAGGTCTTTTGATTTAGTCTCAAGCTCTTCTTTATCAGCTTTTTCTAAAATTTCTTTTAGGTCTTTAATCTTTTTTTCGATATCTTCTTTATCTTTGGCATCGATTTTATCACCGCCACCTGCCTGCGCAGACAGGTCTTTTAGAGTTTTTTCAGCGGTAAAAATTAAAGTGTCGGCCTGGTTTTTAGTCTCGACTTTTTCTTTTTTAAGCTTGTCTTCTTCAGCATATTTTTCAGCTTCTTTGGTAATGGTTTCTACCTCATCATCAGACAAACCAGTCGAGCCTTTGATGGTGATTTTTTGTTCTTTGCCGGTAGCTTTATCTTTGGCAGAAACGTTTAAAATACCATTGGCATCGATGTCAAAAGTAACTTCGATTTGAGGGACGCCTCGAGGAGCCGGGGGAATGCCATCTAAAATAAATCTACCAAGAGATTTATTATCAGCGGCCATGGGCCTTTCTCCTTGAAGAACGTTAATTTCGACTGAAGTTTGGTTAGGAGCGGCAGTGGAAAAAGTTTGGGACTTTGAGGATGGAATAGTAGTGTTTCTTTCAATTAATGGAGTAGAAACACTACCTAGAGTTTCTAAACCTAAAGTTAATGGAGTAACATCTAGGAGTAAAACGTCAGTAACATCACCCATTAAAACACCTGCTTGAATAGCGGCGCCAATAGCAACCACTTCATCCGGATTAACCGATTTGTTTGGCTCTTTGCCAAAGAATTCTTTAACAACCTGTTGAATTTTGGGCATTCTGGTTTGGCCACCGACTAAGATAATTTCATCAATGTCTTTTTTATCAATTTTGGCATCTTTGAGACAAGCCTTAACCGGTCCCATGGTTTGCTCGATGAGATCATCTACCAATTTTTCCAGAGTTGCTCGAGTTAACTTCATGGTTAAATGAAGAGGTTGGCCATCTTTACTTTGAGTAATAAATGGTTGGTTAATCTCAGTTTCACCTGAAGAAGAAAGCTCTATTTTGGCTTTTTCGGCGGCGTCTTTGATTCTTTGTAAAGCTTGTTTATCTGCTTTTAAGTCAATGCCGTGTTCTTTTTTGAAACTTTCGGCAATATGGTTAATTATTTTTTGATCAAAGTCATCTCCCCCTAAGTGAGTATCGCCATTAGTAGCTTTAACTTCGTAGACATTATCTCCCAACTCCATGATGGAGATATCAAAAGTGCCTCCACCTAAGTCGTAAACAGCTATGGTTTCGACTTTTTTCTTTTCAAGGCCATAAGCTAAAGCTGCGGCAGTTGGTTCATTAATAATTCTTTCTATTTTAAGACCGGCGATTTCGCCAGCTTGTTTGGTAGCTTGACGTTGAGCATCGTTAAAATAAGCCGGAACTGTAACTACTGCTTTCTCAACTTTTTCTCCCAAGTAATCTTCGGCATCAGCTTTGGCTTTTTGTAAAATTTTGGCTGCAATTTCTTGAGGAGAGTATTTTTTACCGGCAACTTCTACATTGGCAATGCCATCTTTACCGGCAACTATTTTATATGGAACCATATCAATACTTTTTTGAGTGTTTTTATCTGAAATTTTTCGACCCATTAAACGCTTGACTGAGTAGACTGTGTTTTCCGGATTTAAGACCATTTGACGTTTAGCAATATCGCCGACTAGGTTTTTAATTGGTTCTACAATCGAGGGAATTAAGTTATTACCTTCTGATGAGGGGATAATTTTGGGGGAACCACCCTCCATAACAGCAACGGCTGAGTTAGTGGTTCCTAGATCGATTCCAATTATTTTTGACATATTTATTTGCCTCCTTGGCCAACTTTTACTTGCGCAGGGCGTAAAACTTTTTCATGAATAGTATAGCCCTTTTTTATAATTTCTATTATTTTATTTTTTTCTCCTTTAATTAATTCAACACAGTCTGATGTTTGAGGATCAAACTCTTTATTTAAAACTTTTATTTCCTTAACTCCTTCTAAATCTAAAATTGATTTAAATTGATTGATGGCCAATTTTAAACCCTGGTCTTTTAAATGTTGGTCGGCTCTCTCAAGATCGTCTAAGACTGAGAGAAGTTTGTCTATTATAGATGAAGTTGCAAATTTGGCATAGTTATATTTATCTTTTTCTATTCTTCTTTTTAGGTTTTGGTAGTCGGCTAGGGCTCTTTTTAGTTGATCTTTGGAGGGTGATTTTTTCATATTACCAATTTTTGGCCATCTCGGTAACGAGTTCACCAAAATATCTAATTGTAGGAATAATGGATGGATAATTTAATCGAGAAGGGCCGATAATACCAAGAGATCCACTGATATCTCCTGATTTAAAATCTGTAAAAACCAACCCCAAACTTTGAAAAAAATCATTATTAAAGTCTTCACCGATGATCAGGTGGATGGTTTCATCTCCGGTGACATGTGAAAATAAGGCGGTTAGTTGATTATATTCATCAATCATGGAGAGAACTTCGCGGGTAACATCAATGTCGTAAAATTCCGGACTATTTAAAATATTAGCATGACCGGAATGAAAAACATCTCCTTTGTTGGTATATGAAAGAGCCAGACAGTTAGTTTTATCAGCTAAAACCCGGGTAATTTCTTGTAAGAATTTATTAACTTCAAAACGATTATCCCAAACTTTTTCTTTGACAGCCACTTCGTCAGCTACTGAGAGATCATCTTCTTTAAGCAACTCTCTAACATAGTATTTTAATCCCATAGGTGTAGGGGTGCGTCCGGCTGAGGTGTGAGGTTGATTTAAAAATCCGGATTTGGTTAAAGCTACCATTTCATTTCTAATAGTTGCCGGAGAAATACCAAGATCATACTTTTTTTCAAGAGTAACGCTACCAACCGGTTCAGCAGTCTCAGTGTATTCAGCAATAATTGCTTTTAGAATTTGAGCTTGTCTATTTGAAAGTTGCATATTAGCAGAAGAATAGCACGACTGCTAATTAGTGTCAAGAAGAAGTCTTTCCAATTCTATTCCGTTTTTACACTAATAGTTTCAAGATATTTTGATTCTGAATAACCCCAAACCATATACCCCTCAACACTAATCTTCTTATTTATATTACTTTCTAGTTTACTCCAAATATTATTAGTACTTGGAATAACGTCAATTAAGCTAATTTCTTGAGGACGCCCCACAGGGCTATTTTGATCTATAAATGGTTTTACAAGTTTAAGCTGATAATCATAACCAGTATCGGGCGATGGTCTTTTTCCGTAAACTATTGTCCCCTCAAAAATTAATTTTTCTTGATTATTATTAATTAAAGGTGTTTGTGGATATGGATTGCAGGTTGAATTATTAATTTTTTCTACATTTGTAATATTTAAAGCCAATCGTTGATATGAATCATTCATATCTTTATTTTTCCATTCTTCGGGAATATTACCAACAACACGAACACATTTTCCCAACCATTTATCGTCCACTAAGCTTGACAACAAATAGTAACCCATTATCTGTTTTTCTTCATAAGCTTTTTGGTAATCTCCAAAGTCAGTAATTTGATAATTAACGTTTATCAAACCAAATTTTTGTTTTTCTTTTTCACTTAATCCATCTGTGCGAATAACTCCGGTAATTATTACCTGATTTGTTTGATTAGATCTTATAAACCATGTTCCTACTATTAATAAAACAGTCAAAAGAAAAATACTAAAAACTATTCGGCAATTTATCTTTAGTTTTTTTAGAATTTGTTTTTCCATATATTAAAATAATTCCCTTATTATATCTTATATTATAAAAACCTAAATATTCAGTTATAATTAAGTCAATGAAAAAAATCATTCTGGCATTCTTACTAATAACTGTTGTTTTCATTTTCTTGTTTTTGAAAAATGCTACATTTTGGAAACCTGTTCCTGAATATTCTGATTTATCAGCAAACTTAATATCTGATGAACATATTGTAGGTGGTTATCAAATAAGCAAATCTGGCAATGAAATTCTATTGTTAACAAAAAGTAGTAATGAACACAATATTTTGCTATGGGATTCTAAAAAAGGTGTCTTGGTTAAATTAAACCCTACCCATATACCCTTAAATATTGACACATTTAACAACAAAAACTACAGAGGAACTACTCAGGCTTTTGTTGGGGTAAATGATAATATTTATTTTGAGTCTGGACTTAACCTTATAGAAATATCCCCTTCATATAACATTAAGGTTTATGATTATCTATCGGATAATATACCACACACGCCTGAAGAGATAGAAAACAAAACAAAATCTAATCTTTTTAAGCAAATTACTAAGAAATATTCAGAAGAACAAATCATCGCACTTGCAAAGTATGATCATTCTTTACTTGCCTATTTAATTGAGATTGATGGCAAAAATTATTATATCCAACACAAGGGA
This sequence comes from Candidatus Beckwithbacteria bacterium, assembly GCA_043826085.1. Classification (GTDB taxonomy): domain Bacteria; phylum Patescibacteriota; class Microgenomatia; order UBA1400; family CG1-02-47-37; genus CAXBYZ01. The sequence goes on from JBDRQW010000051.1 coordinate 4,583, forward strand.
ATACCATTAACAATAGAACCTAAAATAATTGCTGGAAAACAACCCTATCAAATTAATATTTCCAATCACTTGCCAAAAATCAAAACCTATAAAATTAGCAATGATAAATTCAAGGCTAAAATTCAAAAAGTTTGTTTCTCTTATCTTCTGCCTACAGACGACCCTTGCAGAGGAACTCGGACGATCCTAACCCTCGGATTAAAAAAATATATACTACCAAGTTTTTATACTCCCTACGACAATAGATTTTTTACTTCAAATGGTAAATTTATCTTTTTATCGCAAGAAAATAAATTATTTGCTATTTGATTACATTCATTTTAATTAGAAAAATTGGCTTG
>JBDRQW010000052.1:0-4095 GCA_043826085.1 Candidatus Beckwithbacteria bacterium
CTCTATCAATTATGATACAATCGACCCTATGGAAAAGCACCAGATCACAGTCGGAAACATCAAGCTTAATGCAACTGCCAAAAAATATCTAAATCAGATTGCCACTTCTAGTCGTTTAACTTATGGTCCTTTTACAAAAAAGCTTGAGTCCAAGTTTGCTAAACTTCATCATCGACGATGGGCAGTCTTTACTTCTTCAGGCACAGGGGCTCTTCAAGCTGGGCTAGCTGTACTAAAAGAGGTTAATAATTGGCAGGATGGAGATGAGATATTAGTTCCGGCTGTTTCTTTTGTAACTACTGCGAATATTGTTTATCATCTTCGCCTAAAACCAGTCTTTGTGGATGTTGAGCTAGACACCTACAACATCGATCCTGACCAAATTGAAAAACATATTACCAAAAGAACTAAAGCGATTATCCCAGTTCACATCTTAGGTTTACCTGCTAACATGCCCGCTATTTTAAAACTAGCCAAAAAACACAATCTTAAAATTCTTGAAGATTCTTGCGACACTATGTTTGTTGGCATCAAAAACAAAAAAGTTGGTAGCTTCGGTGATTTAGCTGCCTTTTCTACTTATGTAGCTCACTTGCTACCAACAGGGGTTGGGGGATTTTTAATCGGTAACTCTAAAAAAATTGAAAAACTGGCCAGAAGTTATATTTTCCATGGTAGGCACACCAGCTACCTTTCAATCGACGACGATAAAAAAAACTCCAAACAAGTGATGAGAAACCGTTTTCGATTCGACCGAATCGGATCACATTTTAGACCAACAGAAATGGAAGCTGCCATTGGCTTAAGCATGCTTGAAGACAATGTTTACAAAAAAGACTTAAACAAACGAAAAAAACTAGCCAAAGCTTTAATTAAACTTTTAAAACCTCTAGAAGATAGAATCCAACTTCCAATTGCTCCCAAAAACTTTGGTCATGCCTACATGATGTTCACAATTTTAATTAAAGATAAAAGCATTAATAAGTGGAATTTTCTTAAGTATTTAGAAAAAAATGGCATTGATACCAGAGAACTACTGCCTCTTTTAAATCAACCAGCTTACATAAAAACCTTCGGGAACTTGGAAAATAAGTATCCTGTTGCTAAGATGATTAATCAGAGAGGCTTTTACTTTGGCTGTCATCCTTACATGACCAAAAAAGATATTCACCATATTTCCAAAACCATCCATGAGTTTTTATCAAAATAAAAAAGTCTTAGTTACCGGCGGCACCGGTTTTATTGGTTCTCATTTAGTCGAAGAATTGGTTAATCAGAAAGCTAAAGTCACCGTTGCTTCTTTGCAATTACCATCTCAAGCCAGGTTCATCAACCATCTTAAATCAGTCAATATAATCAAGGCTGATTTAAAGGAAACTAAAGATGCCCTTAGGGTAGTTAATCATCAAGACTATGTTTTCCACTTAGCCGCTCAAGTAGCCGGCATTCAATATAACAATACCCATCCGGCCACCTTGTTTTATAATAATGTCTTACCAGCCATCAACTTGATTGAAGCCGCCAAACAGAAAAATATTAAAAGAACTTTAATAGTTTCTTCTGCTTGTGTTTACTCTCGTCATTGTAGTATTCCCACTCCGGAATCTGAGGGCTTTAACAAGGAACCGGAACCCACTAACTACGGCTATGGCTGGTCAAAAAGATTTTCTGAAATTTTAGCTAAAGTTTACCACCAAGAGTTTGGTTTAAAAGTCGGAGTAATTAGGCCTTACAATGTCTATGGGCCCAGAGACAATTTTGGGCCAGACTCTCATGTTATTCCTGCTTTAATCAAAAGAATTCAAGCAGGAGAAAATCCAGTTACTGTTTGGGGAGATGGTTCACCCACTCGATCATTTATTTACGTCACCGACGTGGTTAGGGGAATGATGTTAGCTTTAGAAAAATATCCCAAGCCTGATCCAATTAATCTAGGGACCACAGAAGAAATCAGCATCAAAAACTTGGTAAAATTAATTATTAAGCTATCCAACAAAGATTGTAAGATAAAATTTGATTCTAAAAAGCCCAATGGTCAACCTAGAAGAAACTGTGACAATAGAAAAGCAAAAAAACTTCTTAAGTTTGAAGCTAAAATAAAACTTAAGCAAGGTTTACCCAAAGTTATTAAATATTATTGCCAACATGTCCAAAAAAATTAAAACAACCTTGGTCATCTTAACCAGAAACGAAATCACTGGCATGAAAGCTTTAATTAGTAAAATTCCCCTCAATAAAGTAGACGAAACTTTTGTTGTTGATTACAACTCAACAGATGGCACCAAAGAGTTTGTTAAAAAAAATAAAATTAAGCTGATTAATCAGATCAAACCCGGTAGGGGAGAAGCATTTAGATTAGCGATCGAAAAATCTCAAGGTGATCACTTGGTTTTTTTTAGTCCGGATGGCAACGAAGACCCACAAGATATTCCCAAACTTTTAAAGCTATTAGCACAAGGTTTTGATTTAGCCATTGCTTCAAGATTTTTACCTGATTCTAGGAATGAAGAAGAAGATCAATTATTAAAATTTAGAGCTTGGGCCAATCAAGGTTTTACTCTCCTTGCTAACTTAATTTGGAGAGGCAAAGTTTCAGACACTATTAATGGTTATCGAGCCATTACTAAAAAAGCTTTTAACAGACTTAATCTAGATGGCCCGGGCTATGTAATTGAGTATCAAATGTCAATCAGGGCTTTAAAACTTGGGTTAAAAATTGCTGAGATCCCCACTCATGAAGGTGATAGAATTGGTGGAGAATCTGGTTCAAAAGCAATTCCAACCGGTCTTTTGTTTTTGCGCTTTCTTTTAAGAGAAGTAATCCTTGGTAAAAACTTTTGATGAAAAAAATTATATTATTTTTTTTTGCTACTGCTATAGCAATAGGTATCTCGGGATTATTAGTATATAAATTTCGTCATCATGCTTTTATTACTCGCATAACTGACAATCGTTTTTATTTAAACGAGATAAATCAAATTTCCAAAGCTACTGATTTATTCTTTTTCCCACTTTATTTTTATTCTAACCAGCTTCCACAATACGCTCTGTTAATCGATCCACTTGATCTAATTTCTCTTGAAGATTCTTTACCAAAATCAAACCAAATCAATCTGGTTGCTGGATTTAGCCAAAAAATACCTGCCACTTTTATTGATGATCAGGGTCAAGAATACTCAGTCAAATTGTCTTATAGGGGTAATAATGCCACTCATTGGGGCTACGAAAAGAAATCTTACCGGATTGAATTCTCTTCATCCAAAATATTTAAAGACCTTCATAGTCTTGACTTAATTATTCCGGAAGATAGGGGATTAGTTTTAGAACATCTTGCTAACTTTAGGGCTAAAAACTTAAACTTACTTGCTCCAGACAGTTGGTTTGTTAACTTAAGCATTAATCATCAACCCTTAAGCATATATTATGCTACTGAAAAAATTGATAATGATTTTATTGACAGACGCAACCTTAAGGGCACTCTTTTTAAAGAAAAAGACTCAACTGATAACTGGAACAAATCAATTTTTAAAGACGTTCAAGATTGGCGAGCATACCCAAACAACCCAGACAACCCAGACTACCAAGTCCTGGAAAAGCTTCTTTTAACTTTAAATACTTCAGAATCTACATCAGAAGATTTATTAAACTTAATAGATCTTGATAATTTTTTATCTTGGCAAGTACATAGTATTCTTATGGCTAGTATTCATCAGGACAAAAGTCATAACAATAATCTGTTTTACAACCATCAACTAAATAAGTTCCAGTTTATTCCATGGGATACCGGCCAAAGAGATATGGTGTCAACTAAGCTAAATAAGCTATATCACCCAATAGTTGATTTTTTGTTAAGAGATGATTTGATAAAGCAAAAAAGAAATTCACTATTAAAAGATTATTTACTTAATTCAACTTATTATCAACAAGATATTGACCTTTTTAATCAATCAATCAATCAAATATATATCCCCTTAATTCAAGACAAACAAAAATTCTACCCTAATATAAAATATATAATAGATATTAAAAATTACCGAAACTGGATCAATAATTATTCAACCATATTAAAATCACAACTAGACTCAGATGAAAAAT
>JBDRQW010000053.1:0-3255 GCA_043826085.1 Candidatus Beckwithbacteria bacterium
CTCAAAACCACACTCAGAACAGCGTTTTTTACCCCTTCTAACCCGATAAAATTTCTTGTTTCCGCAACGAGAGCACTTTTGGATTGACATAACAATCTAATCTTAACATTTCTTGTGGCTGTTTTGAAGAATTACCCTATAAAACAGTTAAGATGTCTACAATTGACATGGCCGAGCCAACATGGCCAATCTTTCCATGATGAGAAATTTTTAAAACATCCTGACGAATTGTATTTGCAGTTCTTTCTAATCTTTTTATCTTAGTTTTCATAGTTCAGATTATAGTATAGATTTGATTATTCATATAGAATAAGGGTATGGAATTTGATTTTTCTCTTGTTCTCCCAGTTCAAAATCAGGAAGATATTATTGAATTAGTGGTTGAAAAAATAATTAGGGTTCTGGAAAAAACCAAAATTAATTATGAGATAGTAATGGTAGAAAATGGCTCAACGGATAAGACGCTTAAGGTTATAAAAAAAATGACCGGGGGAAATAATCGACTTCGGGTAGTAGTGTCTAAGCCGGGTTATGGTCGAGCAGTGGTTTATGGACTTAATCAAGCTAAGGGTAAGTATATCGGCTATATGCCGTCAGATGGACAGTGTGATGAGTCAGTGTTGCCTCACGTAATTAAGGCCATGCAAAAACCAGAAGTTGATTTAGTTAAAGTTTTTAGAACTTCAAGGGAAAGTAAGCTAAGAAAAAATGTTTCAATCAGTTTTAACTTACTAGCCAATATAATTTTTTTATTAAAATTCTGGGATATTAACGCCAGTCCAACTGTTTTTAAAAAGGTAAATTTAAAAAAGCTTGAACTACTGGCTAAAGATTCGTTTTTAGACACAGAGCTTTTAATTAAGGCTAGGTATTTAAAATGGAAAATAGCCAGAATCCCCATGAATAATTTTAATCGGACTGGAGGAAAATCAACTGTTAAACCACCGATTGTGTTTGAGTTTTTAAAAAATATGTTTGACTGGAGATTTTCAAATAAATTGAAAGCTTGGAAAAATGAAATTAAATAATTACAAAAATGAGAGGGTATTGGTGACTGGCGGAGGTGGATTTTTGGGAGCAAACTTGGTGAGAGAGTTGATCAAAAGAGAGGCCAGAGTTAGTCTACTTGTTAAAAATAGTACTAAACCTTGGAGATTAAACGATGTGATCAAAAAAGTAACAATTTATAAAGTAGATATTGGGAGTAAAGATAAAGTTAAAGAGGTAGTTGAAAAAATTAAGCCAAATATTATTTTCCATTTGGCAGCTTACGGAAGTTATCCGATTCAACAAGATTTGACTAAAATGATTAAGACTAACATTGAGGGAACTGTTAATCTCTTGGAAGCGGTTAATAAATATAAGTATCTAAGTTTTGTTAACACAGGCACTTCTTCAGAATATGGTTATAAACAAAAGCCAATGAAAGAAACTGATATTCTAGAGCCAGCATTTAACTACGCTGCCACTAAAGCTTCTGCTACCCTGATCTGTCAAGTGTTTGCTAAACAATTTAATAAACCAATCGTAACCTTAAGGCCATTTTCAATTTATGGTGACTGGGAAGAACCAAGTCGGTTTATCCCGACTATCATTACCTCTTGCTTAAAGGGTAAAACAGTTAATTTGATTCCGGGTAAACAAGTAAGAGATTTTCTGTATGTCAAAGATTTAATTCGAGCTTACCTAGTGACAGGCTTAAAAACTAACCTTGGAGGAGAAGTTATTAATATTGGATCTGGCAAACAAGTTTTGGTCAAACAAACTGCAGAAAAAATTATTAATTTGGTGGGGAATAAAGTGAAGGTAAATATTGGGACCTACAAACCAAGAAGTTGGGATACTAATTATTGGGTGGCTGATAGAAGTAAGGCAAAAAAACTATTAGGCTGGGAACCGCAATATACTTTAGAAGACGGATTAAAGAAAAGCATTGATTGGTATCAAACAAGATTAAATGTGTAAGCTATAATATTTAAATATGAAGGTTTTAAGGCAGATATTAAAAACTAAGGAAACGTCGATCAAGGTGGGCAAAAAATCTATTGGTTCTGGTTACCCGGCTTATATAATTACTGAAGCCGGGGTTAATCATAATGGAGATATTAATCTGGCAATTAAGTTAATAAAAGCTGCGGCTAGGGCCGGAGCCGATGCGATTAAGTTTCAAACCTTTAAAGCTGAACAAGTTACCACTAGACAATCTCCCACTGCCTCTTATCAAAAGAAAAATGTAGGTGAAAATAATCAATGGAAATTACTTCATCCTCTTGAGCTTAAAGAAAAGGATTATCCAAAATTAATTAAAGAATGTACAAAAGCAAGTATTGAGTTTATGTCTACCCCGCACGGACATATTGAATCAGCTCAATTGCTTGATTCTATGGTTAAAGTTTGGAAAGTTGGTTCCGGTGATTTAACTAACTTGCCTTTTTTAGAATATTTAGGAAAAACCAAGAAACCAATTATTTTATCAACCGGCATGGCTACGATTAAAGAAATAAAAGAGGCTGTTAAGATAATTGAGAAAACTGGAAATAATAAGATAGTTATTTTGCAATGCACGACTAATTATCCTTGCCCGCCGGAAGAAGCTAATGTGTCTGCGGTTTTGGATTTAATGAGAAATTTCCCCAAATACTTGATTGGTTTTTCTGATCATACTATGGGTTATGAGGCTGATTTAATGGCTGTTGGTTATGGAGCAACGGTAATTGAAAAACATTTTACCTTAGATTGTAATTTACCGGGTCCGGATCAAAAGAATTCTTTAGAGCCACAAGAACTAAGTGAAATGGTTAGAAAAATTAGGTTGGTGGAATCTTTGAGAGGTACGGGTATAAAAAAACCATTTCAGAGTGAGTTAGTTATTGCGGAAATGACCAGAAAATCAGTAATTAGTAAAAAAGATATTAAAAAAGGCCAAATGATAACTGAAAAAATGCTAACTATTAAGAGACCGGCTAAAGGCGGGCTTTGCCCAAAAGAATACTGGAATATTTTAGGTAAAAAGGCCAAGAGAGACATTAAAGCTGATACTCAACTGAAAAAAGGCGATTTTTAGTGATAAAATAGGCAGATGAGAAAAGTGGGTTACTTAACCGGGACTAGAGCAGAGTTTGGACTGATGAAAAAAATCCTTAAGGGGATTGAAGTTGATAAAAAACTGGAACTTTTTTTAATGGCCACCGGCATGCACTTGATGGATGAGTTTGGTCATACTATTTCTGAAGTGGATAAGGAGTTTAGGGTAGA
>JBDRQW010000054.1:0-4381 GCA_043826085.1 Candidatus Beckwithbacteria bacterium
GTCGATTTCGTGCTTGATACATTGACCTTGGATCATGGCCTGGGTTTGGGTGGTGTAGCCTAGCTTCTCCAGTAGTCTGGCTATAAAGTTTTCGAAAGGATAGCCAGAGGGGCCTAGACCAAAAAGAGCGTTTTTTAAAGAATAACGATATTCCTGGCCGGTTTGATATTGATTTAAAAGATCAAAGACTAGTCTGTAAATTTCTTTGGTGGTGGTGTTACCATGGAGTTGACCGGTTAAGGAAACTAGAATTTTATCGATTACATCCGGTTTAGCCCCGGCTTTTTTGAGTGAATTTCTTACTTTTGATTCATCGAAGGCTTCAGACTCCCCTGAAGCCTTTTTTACCATGATTGACATACTTAAAGATGATAAGGGACTTTTGACTTAAAGTCGACCGCTATTAATCGCTGATGAATTTTTTCAACTAGAATTTTATCATAACCTTTTTTAATAACGGCCTGAGGGGAGAGTTTATTGTCAATTAAAAGTTTTAGAATTGGATCAGCTTTAAAGTACGAAAAGCCAAGTTCTTGTTCGTCGGTTTGATTGGCCCACAATCCGGCTGAAGGGGGTTGATTAATTATGCTTTTGGGAATATCTAGCAGTTTGGCTAAGTTAATTACCTCGGTTTTATAGAGGTGACTGAGGGGATTTAAGTCTGAGGCTTGGTCGCCGAATCTGGTGTAGTAGCCGAGTAGGTTTTCTGATTTGTTTTCGGTGCCAATAACAAGAGCGTTTAGTTTTTTGGCTTGATCAAAAAGACAAGTCATACGGGTTCGAGCTAAAATATTACCAAAACGAAGTTGATGTTTTTTGGCGTTTAACTTAACGGCTAGTTTATCTACTGACCTGGATAGTTTAATGATTCGTCTTTGATTTGAAGGGATTTGGAGATGATTAATAATTAGGTTTGAGAGGCTAGTTGATTGCCTTTTGTAGGGTAGCTCTAGAGTGTAGGTGTTTTTTTTGCCCAAAGCTTTAGTGGCTAAGTTCAGGGTAACGGCAGAGTCAAGACCTCCGGAAACGGCTATTATCCCTTTCTTAAATCCTTGAGATTTAAAAGTGGAGGCAATAAATTTAGTAATTTTTTCTGATTGTTGCTTCATACTATGTAATTATAACAATTATTGTTTTGGTTAACCGACTACAAATAGTTCTTCTTCGGCACGGGTGACAGCAGTGTATAGCCACCTTCGCCACATGAGATCATCCATCTTGGGAAATCTCTCTTCAAAAACAATGACTTTTTTTGCCTGGCTCCCTTGGGCTTTGTGAACGGTTAAGCCGTAACCAAAATCAAATAGATCGCCTTTGAGTTGTTTGACTCTTTTATTGGTAAAGTTCTGGATGGCCTTGTTTCCAAACTGATCCTTGTAGATTAATCCTTCAAATAAACCATCTTCATCATCCATTAAGATTTCGGCTTGGAACCAATTTTCATCTTTTGAGTGAATTGATTGAATGGTGCCTAACATACCATTAAAGATATGTTTCTGGTGGTTGTTTTTAAGACATATAACCCGATCTCCAGTGATGGGACCTTGAGACTCAAAGCCAATCTTTTGCCTAATAAATTGATTAAGTTTAACTCGAGTGTGATTGTAACCACAAAGAACAATAGTGCTTGGTGAATAACTTTGAAGTTGGTGTTCGATTTGATCTTGAGCATCAAAAGTATTTTTATCAATTTTTATAACCTTGTCACCAAATTGCCGAACGGGAATGTGGCCATTTTCTCTAGCGAGTAAGGATAATTTTATAATTGGGTTGTTTTGGGCCTGGCGATGAATTTTTTCAAGCTTGATCATTGGATTTTCCATCAAGCTAAAGTTGCCATTGATTGGAGGGAGTTGGCCATGATCGCCGACGGCCACAATGGGGATACCGAAACTAGCTAGATCTCTCCAAATATATTGATCAATCATGGAGGCTTCGTCGATGACGATAAGATCGAATTTAAGTTCTGTTTTTAGTTTCCAACCGGTGATGTGTTGGTGGCTATTTAGTATGGGTGAGTAAATTAAAGAGTGTATGGTGCTGACATTATCTTGTTTATAAACTACCTGACCGTTTTTAAGTTTGTTATTTAAGACTCTGGTGGCCCGACCGGTAAAACTGGCAAAGGCGATTTTGAGTTTTTTGTTATCTTTATTGAGTAATCTTCGATACTCAGCCATGAGGGTGGTTTTGCCCACGCCAGCGTAACCGCCAATGGTAATGTATAAGCTGGATCTCTTTTTAGTCCAAGTATAAATTTGCTCTAGGGCGTGTTTTTGATCAATGGATAGTTTAATGTTCACTATTCGTTTATCATAACAGAAAGAGATGATTTTTTTGAGGAGGTACACCTACAGGGATGATCCTTGAAGGTGTGGAGTTGGAGTTATATGTCAATCTAATTTATGAATGTGAGCCCACGGGGATGATTATCTAACCCTTCTATGGTGTTTTTCAAGAGGTTGTATAAAGAGCTTCAACCTATAATATCCTACCAGTAGAGGTTGGTGCATGATACATTACATTATATGGATGAAAATAGGGCTGATAAACGTTAACAAAAAAGATAAACAATCTGAAAAACAAGAAATCGTAGCGATTTTCCTGAAGAGGGCTGAGGAACTTAGTTTAAAAGGAAATAACCTACTACGAATAGAAACTGAAATATTCAGTGTTATAATCCAATTCATGCAAGCAAAGAGGAAGCATCCAAACAAAAAGATTATTCTTTTTGTTGATCGTGGTGATATAGTTAGAAGTCCTGTTGCTAAAGCAATTCTTGAAAATAAGATTCTAGAGAGGGATAAGCAAGACCATTTTATTGTAGTGTCGACAAGAACACAAGGTATTACTCCCGACGACCCAAAACCTATATCTTACCCAAATCTTTCATACTATCCCCAATATGACTTAGTAAAAGAGTGGTTAGATCATCACGGGATTGATTTATCTACTCGTTATTCAACGGGTATTAATACATGGTTCGCAGAAAAAGCAAATGTAATTTTTGCAATGGACGTTAAAACGCAAAAATCACTTTTAACTATGTTTCCAAATAGAGAAGAAAAAATACATTTGTTCTCAGAAATTATTGGAGTGAAAATGGATATTAAAGATCCAGAGTTAGTGAAAGACGAAAAAACACTTACAAGTATTTTCAATGAAATAAAAACAACAATTGATAATGGATTTGACGAATTGCTCAAGTTAGCTGAGGGAACATCTGGCAATAATATTGAAAAGGTTTTCTCACGTGGTCCTGAGAAACTTTAGGCCTAATTATAAAAAGGCTACTGAATCAACCTAATTTGTGACCCCACGCGGAATCGAACCGCGCTTTCTAGGATGAGAACCTAGTGTCCTAAACCGATAGACGATGGGGCCGACTGGCTTAAAATAAATAAGCCAGTTTTTAATTTTTTAGGTTAAAAATTAGTATTGAGCAGGACCTCGATTGAAGTCTTGTCTGGGTTGTGGGGGTCTGGCAACACTAACTCTCATGTTTCTGCCTTCGTAATCTTTTTCATTAAACATTTCGATTAGTTTATCTAATTCTTCCTGAGAAGACATCTCAACAAAACCAAAACCTTTGGATCTGCCGGATTGTTTATCTGAAATAACGATGGCATCAACAACTGTGCCGGCTGCAGCAAAAAGATCTTTTAACTGATCACCTGTAACAGTGTAAGGCAAGTTGCCTATGTATGCTTTGAAACTCATTAATATATTCACCCCCTGTCACTCGCCTTTTGGGGGCGAAAACGGAAATCCTTTTCATTGTACACAAAAATTGGCAAAAAGGGAAGAGTTTGATGTATTAATGATTATTAAGTGTGTCTTGATTTTAGTTGGGACTGTTGTATAATTTTGGTTGTTAACTTCAATATGCCCGGTGAGGCTTAGTCAATTTAAATGTGTTTGTCTCTAGTGGTGAGTTGAAGTATTTTTCTTATTAGAATATGAGCAATAAAGATTTTTATCTAACCAAAAAAGGTTTAAAAGAGCTTCGCAAAGAGCTTAAGGTTTTAGTGGATAAAAAAAAGCCTAGAATAATTAAAAGATTAACTATTGCTCGTAATCATGGTGATTTATCTGAAAATAGTGAGTACACAGCAGCTAGGGAAGATTTGTCTTTTGCTGAGGGTAGAATCAGTGAGCTTGAAGAATTAATTGCTAAAGCTAAAATAATTAAAGCTTCAAAATCCGGTGAAGTGGCACTGGGCTCCAGAGTAACGGTAAAGACTAATGGTAGTTCTCAAACTTACGAAGTGGTTGGTGAGTGGGAAGCTGATCCAATGGAAAAAAAGATTTCTCACACCTCCCCGCTTGGCAGAGCTTTATTAGGTAAGAAGAATGGTGATAAAATTGAAGTTGAAGCTCC
>JBDRQW010000055.1:0-5347 GCA_043826085.1 Candidatus Beckwithbacteria bacterium
GTATGCGGAGTTGGTGAAGAGGTATGAAGAGAAATTAAACAGATATGTTAATTACTTGATTGGAAGTAGTGATGAAGCGAGTGATGTAGTTCAAGAGGCTTTTATTAAAGCTTTTGTGAACTTGAAGGGTTTTGATAAAAAGAAGGGTAAGTTTTCCAGCTGGATATATAGAATTGCTCATAATGAAGCTATGAATAAAGTGAAAAAGAAAAAACATCTGAGTTTAGATTTTAATGATTGGTTGAAAGAGATGTTGCCGGGCAAGGTGAATATTGAGAAGGAGTATGAGAAAAATGAGGAGAAGGAGATGGTGAAAAAGTGTTTGACATCTTTGGGTTTTAAGTATCGGTCGGTGTTGTCACTTTATTACCTTGAAGATAAATCTTATGATGAGATTAGTGAGATTTTAAAGATACCAATGGGAACGGTGGGGATAAGGTTGAAGAGAGGGAAAGAAAAGTTAAAGCAAGTTTGTAGTAGTAGTAGTAGTGGAGGATTATGACAAAAAAGATAAGTAAAACTACCAAGGCAGTGATGAAAAAGATTAAAAGCCAGCAGCTTAAGATGAAGCCTAAGGCATATTTTGTCTTAGGGTCGATGTTGTTGGGAGCGGGAATCGTGGGGGTGTTGTTGATAACGGTCTTTTTAACCGGAACAATCTTTTTTAGATTAAGAATGGGTGGAGCGATGAGGTATTTAGGTTTCGGAGGGCCAGGGTTAAGGTTTTTTGTCAGATCACTACCCTGGAAAGTGATGGGGTTAGCTTTGGTATCGTTTTTGGGCGGGTCATGGATACTTAAAAAGCATGATAAAGCCTACAAAGTGGGTTTGGGTTGGTTGGTTTTGGGGGCGGTGATAACAGTGATCGGTTTAGGCTTTTTGGTTGATAAAGTTGGAGTAAACGAGAGACTAGAGAAGAGGCAACAGTTAAAACCATTCTATGATACTCGGTTTGAAGGGAGAGAAGAGATGTTAAGGGAAATTAGGCGGCCAAGATTGGAAAGAGAAAATAAGGATTGAAATATTTTTTAAGCTTTGGTTGTAGTAGTATTAACAGTGGAGAAATTTTATGACGGGAAAAAATAAAACAAAAAAAAGCTTAATATTAAAATGGGTGCTGATAGGAGTAGTGGTGCTTGGATCTTGGTTGGGAGTGAAGACAATTCAGGCTAAAAAGATGATGAATGAACGAAGAGCAATGATAGAAGAACAGAGGCAGGTAATGGTGGATCACTATAAAGAACTTGGCTTGTCCGATGAAGAGATAGATGAAAAACTAAAAACTACCATGAGAGAAGAGAGAGGGGTAGAAGGAGAGAGTCGTGGCGGGGGATTTAGTATTATGAGAATAATGACGGGTGGGAGAAGGCCCGGTGGAAGGTAAATGATGAAAGATAAGATAATGGAGAAAGTAAAAAAGAAGAAAATAGCTATGGTGGTTTTAGGAGTGGTTTTGGTGGCTTTTTTTATCTGGTTTGGGAAAAAAGACGATGGTGAGATAAGTTATCAGACTGAGATCGTCAAAGTTGGTTCGGTGAGCCAGGTAGTATCAGAGACCGGTGAGATTATGAGTACCGGTAGAACAGAAGTAAGTTCGACGATTACCGGAATTGTGGAGGAAGTATATATTGATAACGAGGCGATGGTATACAGAGGCCAAAATTTGTTTAGAGTGGTAAGTAGTGCGACAGAAGCTCAAAGAACTAAAGCATATTCAAGTTACCTGACAGCTAAAAATAGTTTGGAAACAGCTTTGAGAAATAAAGATAGTTATGAGTCGGATATGTGGGTGGCTCATGAAGACTATGAAACCAGAGCTATTGATCCTGACAAGCCAGAAGATGATCCAATTTATATTGAGACTAATCGAGATTGGTTGGCAGCAGAACAAAAATACCTTGATCAAGAGCAGGTAATTCAACAAGCTAAAGTGGCGGTGACAAATAGCTGGCTTGATTATCAGGCAACCATTGATGGAATAGTGACAGCACCAATTGGTGGCAAGATAGCCAATTTAGCAGTGGCAATTGGGCAAGAAGTAACTAGCACTGATACTGCCTTGATGATTGTGAGTGACCAAGAAACTTGGGTGAACTTGTCAGTGAGTGAATCTGATGTGATTTTGATAAAACCTGAGCAAAAAGCGACAGTACAAGTAGATGCGTTGAAGAGTAGTAAGTTTGAGGCAGTGGTTGAGAGAGTTGATGAGATTGGAATAGAGTCAGGTGGAGTAGTTACTTATGAAGTGTATTTGGTTTTAGTCGAGCCATCAGAGATGATTAGACCAGCGATGACAGTACAGGTAGAGATATTAACTCAAAGTAAAGAAGGGGTGTTGGTAGTATCAGATCAAGCAGTGAAGCCATATCAGGGAGGCAGGGCAGTTCAGGTAATAAGTTCGAAAACAGATCAAGTGATTTATAAGCCGGTGGAGATAGGTATTGAAGGTGAAGTCTATACAGAGATTATTAGTGGGCTTAAAGAGGGGGAGGAAGTGATTGTAGGACAGTCCAGTGGCGAAGCGAAGCAAGGTGGGACAGGCGGAGGGATTATGTCTTCTATGCCCGGTCATTAGGTATGAAGGGCCCTTTAATTAGTTTTAAGGAGATTACCAAGACATATATTACCGGTCCGGTGGAGTATCAGGCGCTTAGAGGAGTTAGTTTTGACCTTGAAAAGGGTGAGTTTGTGAGTATCATGGGTCCTTCTGGATCGGGTAAGTCGACGATTATGAATATTGTGGGGGCACTAGATACACCAACGACTGGAATTTATAGACTGAAAGGTAAAGATATTTCTCATTATGATGAAGATGAGCTAGCTGAAATTAGAAATAAAGAAGTGGGTTTTGTGTTTCAGTCGTTTAATTTGTTGTCTAGAACATCAGTATTGAAAAATGTAATTAGACCAATGATGTATTCTAATATTGATAAAAAAGAGCGAGAAGTAAGAGCAATGGAGAAACTGGAGATGGTTGGATTAATTGATAAGGCGAGTAATTTATCTAACCATTTATCAGGTGGACAGATTCAGAGAGTAGCAATTGCCAGGGCCTTAGTAATGAATCCGTCGATAGTATTGGCAGACGAGCCGACTGGAAATTTGGATACTAAGACGGCAGAAGAGATTATGGGAACTTTAAAAAAGTTGAATGACAAAGGCGTAACAGTAATAGTAATTACTCATGAAGAGAATATTGCCGAGTTTACTAAAAGAATAATTAAAATTAGAGATGGAGTGGTGGTTTAAGATGGAGTTACAGGAATTGTTTTTACTAGCAGTTGAGGCTTTAAGAAGAAATGTAGGTAGAACTTTATTGACAATGTTGGGGATTATTATTGGGATTGCCTCGGTGATTACGATAATGTCTTTGGGGGCTGGGTCAACTAAGTCTATTGTAGATAGTATTTCTTCGTTTGGGGCTAATGTGTTGACAGTATCGCCGGGAAGAGCTAAGAGAAGCCCAGGTGGAGAGAGTAGTGTGGTGACAACATTAACGAGTGATGATGCAAAAGAGATTGAAAAATTGAATAATGTAAAGTCTGTAAGCCGAGTGGTGAGTAGCTCAAAAACGATTACAGCCAATAGCGAGTCAGAAAATGTCCAGGTCAGAGGGGTAGATGCTAGCTATAGTGAGATTCAATCATTGGAGTTTATGAGCGGTGGTTTTTTTGATGAAGGAGATGTGTTGAGTGCGGCTAAGGATGTGGCTTTGGGAGATGAAGTGGTTGAAGAACTGTTTGGAGAAGGAGCAGAGGAGTTTGTAATTGGAGAAACGGTGAGGATTGATGGTAGGGTGTTTCAGATTGTAGGAGTACTAGAGGAAAGTAGTGAGGCGATTGTGCCAGTGACAACGGCTCAGAATATTTTGTTTGGGCAGACACACTTAGACAGTATTAGCGTGGAGATGGAAGAGGCGGAGTTATCGAGTTTGTTGGAGGCAGAGATAGAGTCATTACTTTTAGACCAACACGATATTGATGATGTGGAGGCGGCGGACTTTAACATTCGTAACTCACAAAATATGGTGGACACAATCAGTAGTGTGACTGGAACCTTGACTGGTTTGTTATCAGGAATTGCGGCGATATCTTTGGTGGTCGGGGGAATTGGAATAATGAATATTATGTTGGTAACGGTAACTGAGAGAACTAAAGAGATAGGTTTACTTAAAGCCTTGGGGGCTAAACACAAAGATATTTTAAGTCAGTTTTTGATTGAAGCGGTGGTGTTGACGATTATGGGGGGAATAATTGGGATAGTACTAGGGATGGCAGTTGCCTTGGTGGCAGCAACGGCAATGAATATTCCATTTGTGGTAACACCACTATCTATTGCTTTGTCGGTAGGAGTATCGGTGGGAGTGGGAATTTTGTTTGGTTGGTATCCAGCTTCAAAGGCGGCTAAGTTACATCCGATTGATGCGTTAAGGTACGAGTAAGGAATGGGATAAATTTACACTTCGTTATAATCGTTTCACTAACCGTTTTTTGAAAACAAAACTCGTCAACCATTGTTTTCCAGAACCGATAGTTTTCTGATTCCAGCGATCAGAAACTATCTGCAAACTCGATACTTTTGCTCTCGCAAGCTCGAGAACCAAGCCAAAAGTATCTGCGTAGGCTTCTTAAAAACAAGATTAACTGTGTTTTTAATTTTCAAAATTTTTTGCTGTAACAATTTGGTTATAAGAAATTTTCTGAAATAAAATAGTTATTTTAGTTGTATTAGTAGTAGATAAAAAATAAAGATTTGAAAGGAGGTGAGAATAAATATGAAAAAAATATTAACAGCAACAGCTTTGGTTGGAGCCGGTTTAATTTTAGCTACTTCAGCAGTGAATGCTTATAGAGGTGATCCTAACGTTACCGGGCCTAACCATACCCCTGAAAGACATGAAGCTATGACTCAAGCATTTTTGAATAATGATTACAATGCTTGGAAAGCTTTAATGGCAGATAGACCAATGGGTCAGAGAATTACTGAGGAAAACTTTGGTAAGTTTGTTGAAATGCGTAATCTTAGGCATGAAGGCAAAATTGACGAAGCCAATCAAATTCGAGCAGAACTTGGTTTTGGTTTAAGAAATGGATCTGGTAAAAATATGGCCGGTGGATTCGATAAGCTCACCACAAGTGGTCAAAAAGATGGACAAGGTTATAAGGGAGGCTTGAAGTAATAAGCTAACTTATATAAATAGTAAAAGGGCGTGCTAGCCGCCTTTTTGCTGTGCTAAAATTAGGTGATGAATAGATGGACAATGGGAGTATTAATTCTAGCTACGATTTTATTTGGCTTTTATTTATATAAACAAACAAGAGTTAAGAGTGGTTGGGAACAAATCAGA
>JBDRQW010000056.1:0-4449 GCA_043826085.1 Candidatus Beckwithbacteria bacterium
AATAATTTTTCCAAATATTTTGATCGCCATATACCGGTATCTAAACTTTCTCCCTTCCACCACGGGTTGAAAAACTCTACTGTATTTTTTAATTCTTGCTTTATCATAAATTAATTATACCCTATTCGAATATATTGTACATTATATTCGAATAACCCAATATCTAGTCGAAGAAATTTCTCATCATTCTTGATAAAAGCCTCCAACTTTTTACGTTTTAATTTTTAACCACACTCCTCTTGAAACATTATGGTATAATACCCTATAGTTATGCATCCAGAAAGTTTTCGCCCTCCACAACAACCCGTCATTGAATCATTGGATTTCAACGACAATAATCCATACCGTCGGATTATTAAGCAAGTTCGTTGGATATCGCCAGAAGAGTTACCTACTGTTTTCCACACTTCTTCTCAAGAATTAAATATAATATCTCCAGCTTTCTGTCAAAGTTTTGATTACACCCTCTCTGGTCAAGTTATCCCAGTGACTTACATACTTCCATGGCCACATGTAAATAGGGTAAAAGATACCTCTGAAGTCTGGAGTACAAATAAACAAGAAGGCCTTGAAATATCTGGGCTACCTTATACCTATCTAAGAATCCCAAAAAAAGATAGAAATTGTGGACAAATAAGAGTTGGTAGTTCTATGCTTGATCAATATTTGTTGGCTGCTAAAAATACCGGCATGATCTTTGAAGTCCATCTAACTGAAATAAGCGAATCAGGGCTACATTCAAAAATGAAAGAATATATTTCTTTATCAAGCCTGCCAGTAATTGATGCCCATCAATTTCATGAACCTTCCCCAATCGGGCTTAGCACAGGAGGAATAGAAACACATCTGCCGGAAGATATTTATCAACCAAATTTAACAGGCTATAAATCATTGTTAGAATATTTAAAGTTATTACCCAGTTCAGGTCACAAAACCACATTAATTGATATTGCCAATAATTTATCTTCACTGCATACTAGTCAATTATTACATGGGGTTTTTAAACACCTAGTGACCCAAAATCATCAAGCTATTTTAAATACTTTTGCTAATAGACAAAGGTTGATATTAAATCTTAGAGAAGCTTGATAAAAATATCAAATTAAATCCCTACAATTCAAAATCACTTGCCATCAATACCGGTAATAATTTTTTTGGCACTCCGTATTGTAGCCAAAAATATTCTTTTTTCTCCTCACTCAACTCTGTAGCCTTATTATCAATCAAATACTTCTCAATCTTTCGCTTTGCTTTACCTAAAGTCTTTTTATAAACCTTCTCATGCTCAAAAATCACTTTCAAAGCAGTTTCTTTACCATCTTTAACTTCAGGATAAAAATCCTGATACATTTTTATCACTTCATCAACCAATAAAGGTACCGTCACTCTCGGTTTTAATTTCAAAACATACAACGAGGCCAACAACTGCCTTATTAAAGTTCTAATAATTCTTCCCCTACCTCTTTTTATTGGTTTAATCTTTTCTTCTGACAGAATAAAAACCAAAGACTTAATGTGATCAATAATTATTTTCACATCCTCATCCAGTTTTTTATTTAACACTGAAATTAACGGACTAAAACAAGAAGTTAAAAACAAATCTTTTTGTTTTTCAACAATCATTGCACATCTCTCAATGCCAATAACTGTTTCCGTTGATCGATTTACCACTTCTTTTAATTCCGGTTCTTCATTACAATCAATATAATAATAAATAAATAAAGTATTGCTAATTTCCAAAAACCTTCCGCAATCACAAAAAACATTGCAGCCTTTCCCGCAACTTAAATCTTCACCAAAATCATAAAAGAATTCCACTTGCGGGCCACAAAGACGTATATTGTCAGTAAATTCCACTCCGCCACCCTGTTTCCATAAATTTGTTTTCTGACCACCATAAATAACTCGATCACCAACTAAATCATTTAACAATGACTTTAATCCGCTGGGTAAAGAAATTACTTTGCCTGCCACCCTATCTTCATCGAAAGCCGTTATCCAAAGTTTACTTGAGTCAATCTGTAATACTTCAGTTAAAAAACTCCAAATTTGTTTAATCACTCTTTTTTCATCAATTTCAACAACATCAAACACCCCCGCCATCTCAAAAAAAGACAAATGACTACTATCCCCCACTTTGTTAATATCAAAATGCCTAATACATTTTTGAACCAAACATTCTTTTGACATCTCAATTTTCTTTTTTTGTCTGATTCTTGGATCAAGCTGAACTAGTCCAGCACTCATATTAAATGAGGTTGGAAAAGCCGGATGGACTAAGGGAGCTGAAGAAATTACTTTAAATCCTTTATTTTTGTAGTAATCAAGCCAAGTTTGCCTAATATTTACAGTCATATTTTTCTACCTCGATAACAAAAATATACCTAATATTACCGATAAAATTCCAGTTATTTTTACTACAATAATTGGTTCTTTCAAAAATATAAAACCCAGTAAGCTTGCCACCACCAACGTACCCGCCCCGGTAATAGGAGCTCCCACAGAAACTGACACTCCCCTTAAAAACAATAAATTATAAAAAACTATTGCTATTCCATAAAACAAACCGGCAAGCAATGGAATATAAATTAAGTTCTTATTAATATTCAATCTCTCTCCAGAAAGCTTTAATACCAAAGTAAATATAGATGAAACAACAAAAGCCATTCCAGTAACCATCATTACAACAATAGCAGGGTTAAATTTATTTGAAGAAATTTTTATCAAAAAATTATACAATCCAAAGCTCACAGTAGCGCAAATTGCTAAAAAAAGCCAATTCATACTTTTATATTACCACGTATTTCTTATATTATTCCAATAATAACCTATAGCATTAAATATGTCAACTATTTTCCTCACATGAAGGTTACGAACCTTCATGTAGAACAAAGCTCTACCCTACCAACTTCTTCTTCAAATAGACAATAATAAAATCAAACAACTCTCCCAATCTACCCCTCTCATTAATCGGTACAAATGGTCGCAAATCTAAAACAAATTCTTCTTTTGAAAATAACTCCAATCTTTTCTTTAAAATCTTCATATCAAAATCCTCTTCATAAAACTCTAACTTCTTTTTTATTAACTCCACATTAAACTTTACCCCTAACTCTTGCAACAACCATAAATCATACAAATCTCGATTCTTTTTTCTCTTTAAAACCGCTCTAACTTTTTCCGCTAAAATCTCATTTTTACTCAAGGCATTAACAAAACCCCGCATCACTATCGGATACTCTGTTTCCAAAATTGCCCGCTTTGGCTCCAACACATTTTCTCTCATTGAAAAATCTAGTTTTACAAAAACCATCGATTTTACATAAGGCACTTTAGCTGTTAATAAATACGTTTTTCCGGCCAAGGTCTTCCTTGGCTTAAAACTAAACGGATACTGATTTTCCAAACTAGAAAAAAAAGCTGTTATTTTTTTCTCAAAAACATCCGGCGTTAAAGAAACGGTAAAATCCAAGTCTTCCGAAAATCGTTGACCCTGATAAAGCAATCTAATTGCCGTTCCCCCCTTAAAAAATATATCTTTAGTAAAATTTTGTCTATAAAATTCTTTCAAAAAACTAATCTGCACAAACTCACGAGCCACAATACTCTCATTTATCTTATATTTTTTTGACAAATCTTTTAACTGTTGCGGTGATATCATAAATACTCCTCTAATAACTTATTAATCCCTGTTGCAAAATGTTTGGAAGTTAAATCAAAGTACTTCCTTACTTTCTTTACATCAACTCTGGAATAATCCATTTCATCTAAATATTCTTTGGTCTTCAATGACTTTACTATCATATACATCTGGTCAAACAAAGCCTTTTCCGGAAAAGCCATCAAAAAATCATCTACTTTATAATATCCAGTAAACAGACTTATTTTTATCTTGGCATATGAAAAAATCTTATCATCAAATTGTTTACTTACCCTTTTTTTAGTAGTTACCGAAGTTATCTCCATTGGAAACTGGCTTAATGCCCCATGATAATTTAAAGCCGACTCAAAAGAAACATAAGAAGGTTGATAAAGAAATTGGGCTATCTCAAAATCAGAAGCTTGTTGATTCAAAACCAAGTACTTGCCTTTTTCTAAAGAAACCAATACTTTTTCTTGAATTAATTTATGAATAATGTTTTCCAAAGTTCTCGCACTCTCCACTTCCAAAAGTTGCCTCAACTCCCCGCTAGTAAAAAACTTTTTTCTAGAATTAATAATTTGCTGTACGTATTTTATAGATGACATATACCACCTATTCTAGGTGGTTTGCATCATCGTGTCAAGTACTATATTTACCCCACCACCAAATTAACCAACTTTCCCGGCACAAAAATTTGTTTTATTATCTTTTTACCCTCAATATATTTCTTCACTCTCTCGTCTTCTCTCGCCATCTTTATTATCTTTTCCTTATCTCTACTCTCCTCTTGAGAAACCTCCATCTGT
>JBDRQW010000057.1:0-8644 GCA_043826085.1 Candidatus Beckwithbacteria bacterium
AAGTTTGGAGTTTGAGATGGCTTTAGGGGGAATTAGAGAGGATAGAGATAGCTTTGGGGACATGTTTAATGAGTATAAGATGCAGTATAAATTGGCCCAAGGGGTGTGGAATTTTACCGGTTTGGCATCGGCTCATTGGGATAAAGCCTTTGATGGACACACTAAAGATTGGCACACTAAGATTTTACATTATATTCGCTATGCTCAGATGTATGGGATTGGGCCGGCTCATTTAAGATCTCACGCTAACTTGGATTATGGGGATTTTATTACTCGAAGGATGAAGGATATTAATCCGGAATTGTTTGGGAAACAAATTCTTACAGGCAAAAAAGGTGAATCATTTGAGTTTGAGAGAAAAGAGATTATGAAGCTGGTGATGAAAGATAGAGACGGAATGTTTATGAGTCGGCAGAGGTTTTTGGATATATATGGGAGGTACAAACAATTGATTGATAATGGAAATGGTGGTGAAGCTGATGAATTTTTAAGGGATATGTTGGAAGAGAAAATGATATATAGGTTTGGGAAGACGAAGGGGAAGATTTTAATGGATAAACATTGGAAAGATATTAAGAAAATTGATTGGGGAGGAGTGATTGACGGAGGGTTAAATGGAAGTGAAGTACCGGATGGTGAAAAAACCGGATTTGTGGGGCTGTATTGGTATATGAAGCAAAATTATACTTATAGTAACTTAAAGTGGGGTAGTGGAGGACAGTCAGCAGACACTACTTGGGGACAGAGGCTATATAAAGAAGCTCAATATTTATTGAGCGCGGATAAGTATCGGGGGGCGATGTTGGCATGGTTAACGAAAAATTACAATTCTCCCGATGCAATGATTGAGGCGATTAGTGCTCCGGGTTATTATGGTCAATCGGATTCGAATAGAAAGTCTCAGCTGCTACTTCGAAAATGGAAAGAGTATATGACTACGGTGGGAGCTGGGATCAATCCATTGGCTACTTTAGAAACAGTTAAGGTTGATAGAGATAGTAATTTTGCTAAGATTGACGAAAAAAAGTCAGCAGAGAGATGGGATGGGACTTTGGATTACGAAACTGAAACTTTGGGGGTTGGAAATTGTTTGGCCAAGAGAGAGAGAAAGTTAAAAAACCCCTATAGTTATTCGCAGGTTTCCGAAGTAATTGACCAGTTTGCCAGAGCGGGTAAGCTGATGCCGGATGCTCATCATGATATTATGGGGGAGTTGGTGGGGTTCGCTAATCCGGTGGATAAATTGTATCATCAAATTGATAAGATTCCATTTGGTTTAGGAAATCTTGTAAAGATTCCTCTTTATCCTTTGATTGGTGGATTTCATTGGAAAGATGTTAAGGTTTTTGGTGTAACTTTGTTTAAAGATTGGGCGCCGGCGGGAGTATTAAGATGGCTGTTAAAGAAAATGTGGAAATGGGTGACAGATACTTGGGAAGTGAGAAGAGAGATTAAACAAGGAGCAATGCAGGGATTGGGAGAAAGTTTGAAGGGGACAGTAAAGGATGTGGGCGGGCATTAACCGTTGACGGCTTTGCCAATTTGGGTGGCTTGGGCTTGAGACTCTCTTCGTCTTTGAATAGTTTCACGGCGAGCTTTGAAGGCGCCTGAGATTGGAGCAGTAGCGGCACCGATGCCTTCAATTACAGCAGCGCCGGCAGGCATGGCTGGTTTGACTTTGAGGGCTTCTTGGATCATGGTGACGATTTTTGGGAGGATGAGGATGAAACCAAAGCCAATAATGACTTGGACAAAGTTTTGGCTTCCGGCCAGAAAACCAATAAAAGGCAGTTGAAGGGAGTCGGTGCCAATTCCGGTGTCGGAGTTAATAAGTTTATCACCAACCATGATCATGATGGCGACGGCCGGAAAAGCGGCGGCGTTGGCAATTAAGTTTTTGATCCAAGAAGAGAAAGAGTTTGATTGAGGCAGGGCGTTGAATAAAAGCATAATCGGGGCAAAGATAACTTGAAGGATGATGTTAACGTAGGCTAAGATCAGTTGGATTAACAGTTTTAAGATACTGAATAAAATCGCTCCGCCAACAATGACTTTCATGAGAGAAACGCTAAAGATTTCGATAGTGGCTATTTCGGTAAGGACATCCAGACCTGTATTTTTGGGAAAAAGCCCTGAAAGGCTATCGGCAATAGTGTCAGCAGACTCCCAGGGTTTGAAGATATTAATCAGCTCACCAAGCCCGGTAGTCATATAGTCGGCAGCCTCGGCGTCTAGAATGTTGGCGGCAAGGTAAGTAATAAGGTAAATTAAGTCAATAACAAAGCCGGCAATAGCATAGGAAAAAGTGATCAGGAGTAAGGTAACGATCAGTTTTGGTAAAGCCAGTTGGAGGCTGACCACGGTTTGAGGATTGAGTTTTGAGCGAAACATAATCATAAAACCGACTACAACAAAGATAATTACAAACAGAGCATAAGATATGTTTCGAAAGATTTTCCAGGTTTCAAGGACTCCAAATAAACCTCTATAGCCGGTGCTGTCTTGAGCGTAGGCGGGTTTAACTAAACCGATTCTTGAACCAAGATCGGCAAGATACTCAACAGAACTAGACGGGGGTTGGGTAATGATTTGAGAAACTAGGCCACCGGCTAAGTGGATAGCGCCGGGAGCTTGGGCCAGTTGTTCACTACCATAGATGCCGATACTTAAAGGATAAAGGCTGTAGAGAAAAGAGCGGGCGGAAAAAGATTCGTGTGATTCGCTCCTAGAAGTTTCTAAGGTTTCTTCGTAAGCAGCCTTGGGAACGGCCCAGGAGTTGGAGCCAATATGGGATTGTATTTCCTCTTGATTGGTCATTACATCATCAGCGCCGGAGGTATCATCTTGGGCGTGAATAAATGAAGGGGAGGTAAAAGAAAATATAATGATTAAAATAATGAACAGGTTTTTAATTGAATGCCAAAGGTTACGAACTAAAATTTCGGAAAGTTCGTAACCCTTTTTGGTGAGATTAAAAGGCAGTTTCATGTTGAGATTAGTTTAACATAAAATTAAGTTGAAAAAAGAGTTAGGCGAATTTTATCCACCTAACTCTTTTTTCAACATTAGAGGAAGGTTTTTGATTACCGATAAGAAGCTTTTAGGCATTAATTCTTTTAGTTCAACAGCTAATTTATTTTTTGGAAGTACAGATAAAATATTTGAAATTTGTTTTCTTTGGCGAGGGTTAATGTTTAATAGGGGACGAAGACTATTTTGGCGTAAAATAAAATAGAGATCAAAAAAGTCTCTGGGTTTTTGACGATCAAGCAAAGCGGTTAATTTCTCATTAACTAATAATTGTCTATCAAGAATGTAAAGGTTGTAGCTGGGAATTAGATTAGAGTTAATCACTACATTTTCTTTAATCAACTTGGTTTTTGATCGAAAAGAAATTTGACAATGAATTTGAATGGTTTGATTAAATAAAGATAATTGAATAATGCTTAAGTGTCCACCTGAGGTTGTTTTAGATTCATTAAACTCAACTGTGATACCTTCGTTATGTAAGTTAAGTAAGGCATTTTCTAAAAGACTTTCATAGATATCAGAGTTTTTGTAAGCAGAAAAATCCAGATCTTCAGAAAATCTGGGTGAGTTAAAAGCTAGTCTTAAAGCAGTTCCTCCTTTAAATAAAAAGTGCTGACTATTTTTTTGTTGATAAAATTGACGCAGAAAAAGATGTTGGGCATATTCTCGTAAAATATTAATTAAACTGGTTTCAGATTTTATGGCGTAATTTTTTAGAAATTGTTGATCAATCATAGTTTTTGTTTAAGTAGGTTGTTGGAAAAAGATATTAGTTGAGGTTGGGAAAAAAGCTTTAAGTAATTTTTGAGTTTTTTTAGGTCAAGATTATTTATTTTTAAACGATCATTGTACGATCGTTTTTTAAGGTAAATAAAGTAGAGGAAATCAGCAACTGCTTTTTCTTTAACAGCGATATATGCTATTTGATTAAAAATAGTTGTAGGAACAAAACCGGTAAAGGCTGATTTTTTAATTCGGTGGTAATTATAAGTTAGATGATTAATTTTAAATTCTCGGGTTGATTTAGAAGTGACCGAGATAATTGAGTAAATTGTTTCGGGAATTAATTGATAGTATGATAAAGCTGAATCCAGGGAAATATATGAGGGGTAATATAAAAGATTGGCGAGAGTAAATTCTGATGGCAGATGGTCTTTTTGAGCATAAAGACCGGCTTTGAGACGAATAAAAGCACCCTTTTTAGTATTATAAACAAGAAAGGCTTGAGCGGCTCTTTGGCTGACTTGAAAGATAACAGATAAATCTTGAACCTTAAAAGTAGTTAAATTGAGTAAAGATAGTTGATTTTTTACTTGGAGCAAATTCAGTTTTTTCATAATATTATGTTAATGGTGAATTGGAGGTTTGTCAATGTGAAAATGGGAGAAGGTTCAAGAGTTTTAGGTTTGGAATATTGTTAAAGTGTTTTGAGTTGAGAGTTAATAATTCTGCATTGTTTATGATACAGGTAGCGGCAATGGCAGAGTCGGCAAATTCAATCGGTTGGGTTAGATCTCGAGCAATTTGGCCAGCAAGAATGGACACTTCAAAAGTATAGGCAAGAATTGTTAAGGGGGAGACGGTAGCTAATAGAAGTTGTTCGAGTTGATTTTTTTTAGTACTTTGACCTTCGTAAAGTTCTTGAATTGAAATAACGGATAACGCTAGGATCTGTTTTGGGTATTGTTTAGCGATTTTCAATAAAAAAGTTTCTTTTTTGGATTGACGAAGATGATCAATAATAATGTTGGTGTCTAAAACTACCATGGTGCTTTTCTGCTTTTAGCTGCTTTTAATTCGATTTTTTGCCTTTTTATTCTGGTTTTACTCCAAGAATCATTATTCCAGGCGCCTTGAGTTTTTTTGAGAATTTCCGAGTAAGAATTTTCAGTAAAGGCTTTAGTTAAAACTTGAGTAACCGGGGATATAAAAATACCGGTAGTGGTAAGATTTAGGTTGAGGGCGACGTTATTGTCAATGTTGAGGCTTTTTCTAAAAGCCTTAGGGATAACAATTTGACCTTTTTGGTTAGGATAGGAAATAGTAATATTTTGCATATAAGTAATATTTTATTACTTTAATAAATATTTGTCAATGTGATAATAGGAGAAGGTTACGAACTAAAACTTCGGAAAGTTCGTAACCCTTGGAATTAGTTTAAGGGGGATTATAAGCAATAGGTTTAAGATAAAGACAGAAATAAAGATGGTGGTGAGTAAAGAAAAGAGATTGATGGAGTAGGTGATGATAAATTGAGGAATGTTAAGATTTGCTAATTTGAAAATGCCAAGAATTATTAAAATTAAAATAATTGGCATTCCGGCGGATTGTAGGTCAGAGGGGGAGGAGAACATGGTGTTACTTATGGCAAAAAGCAAGTAACTAAGAATAAAAAGAGTTAAAGTAGGGAGAGTTGCAAGAGAAGAAATTTGAGAGAAGAGGTTGGTGTCAAGATTTAGATTAAAACCAACAGTTAAAATAAGCCAAAGGATTATGGTGCCAATAATAAATGGAGCGGTGCCGATGAGAGTCATTCTGATGGGGTCGGTGGTAGCGATTTGAGCGGAACCGAGGGTTAAACTTCCAAATTTTTTAGGTTCGGAACTAGTCCCTCGACTTTGCTCGGGATCGCAAGAGTACTTGCTGAAGTTCGGAGCCCGAACTTCGGGCTTTAAAGATAGGCGACCGGTGGGGACGCGAAGAATGGTAGCAATTAAGATATGAGAAAATTCGTGGAGAAAGATACCGGGCAGGAGAAGAAAAAAGAGGAGATTAATTGAAGTTGGCTGGGATTTGGTAATACGGAAAAAAAGCTTAAGAAGATTGTTGGTAAGAGAGCGAGAGGATAAATATAAAATGATGGTGGTAATGGTAAAACTGAGCAAGGGAAGTAGCATAGTTTAGGGTAATTTCCCATTTTTGACAACGTATTCGATAGCATCTGCATAAGAAAATCCTTCACCCCAACGTTTTTGAGTGGCATCATCCGGTTGATCACTACCATAATGATAGTAGGCAGCCTTATCAAATTCATCTGGACCAAGAGAGTATTTGTCTTTTAGTTCAGGGGTCCATTTACTGGTATTACAGACAGAGCAGATGTCTTGACCTAGTTCTCTTGGGTTTTGCCTACATGAAGCTTGACACATACGCATCTGCATTTGGCGAATAGCTGCTTCGGCATTTCCCGGTATGGTTTTGAATTTATCCAGAGGAATTCCTAAACCTAATTGAAGGCCACCACCCACTTGGAAGGCTCCACAATATCCTTGAGAGTTGCAGCTGTATTCATAAGGACCTGCTCCAGTTTCAATGAGTTGTATGGCTTTTAAGATTTCACAGTCAAAGTTGTATTCTTTAGCAATAGCACAAATATCTCCTGATGCTGAGAAAGGGGGTGGAGTTTTTGATTCGGTGATATTGATATTACATTCATCGGCAAAAGGAACGTAGGTGTTGGCCGGGGAGAGGCGGGCGAGGAGATTTTCTTTTTGGCAGTGAACCCAACCTAAGTATTTGTAAAAATATTTGGCAGTATTACCGGGGTTTTTAAGACCGGCTTCGGCAGAATCGCCTGGAGTATATTCAGGATTTTCTTCCGGTTCATAACCAACTCCGGGCCAGTTTTCGGGAGGATTGGCTTTAATTTCTTCTGAGGACCTAAAGATATTAAAAAGAGCAAATTGGCCGGTGGTAAGACGGTCGGTAATTTCAGCTAAGAATGGAGTGAGGGTTTGAAAAGAAGTGGGGGAGAAACGAACGGGTATAGTGTAGTCACAATCTGATTCATCCCAATGACCACCATTTGGGTCGTCAACCCAAACAGCGCAGTCGGGGGCATCGGGGTCGTATTCAGGGTTATCGATAGTGATGGTTTTGTTAACGGTGGTATCAAATGCTGAATCAAGAGCTAGGTCCCCTGAAGATAGGATAAGGGTATTTTGAGGATCACAGACAGAGCCGGAGTCGGGTGGCAGGTTTTGGCCGGAGTCGATCCAGAAGGGGTCATTTTTCCAAGGAGCAGGAGTAATCCATTGAGATGAAAGTTTGGGGTCTTGAACTAGACGTTTGTCTTCCTGCGGGGAGAGCATGTTTGAGAGGACGCTGGCAACTTCGTAAGTTCTGGCTAGGTGAGGGTGATAGACTTTTTCTACTATTGGGGGATTACTGTTTTGTCCCGGTTCGTCGTAAGTAATAATTTGACCAACGGAATCTTCGCGGGTAAACATGGGAACGTAAGGCCAAAGGTTAAACCACTGGCTACAGTTTTCTTGATTTTCATCACAGCCAGTCCAAGAATTATAAGCTATTTCATAATCTTCCCAAGAATTAAATTCTTCCGGTAAGGGAGCCCAGTTTTCATAAAAGTCGTTAATAGTTAAGGATTGAACCGGAGTTTTTGGATTAACTTTAACGCTTGAAGGTTTATAACCATAGATTTCTTCAAGTTCTTCCAGGGTTTTATAGTCACCATGACCTCTTTTAATTAAGATTCGTTTGAGCTTGTCTTGGTAGGTTGAAGGGGCCAGTTTTCGAAAAACACCATAGCGGGACATCATAAAACCAGATTCGACCTTAGATTGTATTTCATTAGTCCAACCACCAGATTGAATTATTTGAAGCTCCTCATTAGTTAGTTGAGTAGTTTGTTGGACTTTTTGCAAGTAGAGGAGATCAGAGGGAGATTCTGCCTCGGGTTCGTAGTAGGCTCGGCCTTCTAAATAGTCAGTTAAGTAACGTTTAGCTTGTTGTTCATATTCTAGATCATAATCCGGTTTTTCAGTATTGGTGATGGAAAGCAGGGGAGTGATAAATTCAGTAAAGTTGGAGTTAAGGTTTCCTTGGACCTTAAGGGTGATGGTTTTATCTCGTTTATCAAATTTATTGGATTGAATAGCGGTGGGGCGGGAAGCGCAGTAGGGGGTTAAGAAACTAGGGTTGGTAGTTTCGATAGGTTGACCGGGAAAAGGGCGTAAAGGGTGGGGGGTATCGGTGGCATAAGCAAGAGAGGCAAAATTAAATAAAAATAGGCAGAAAGCAAGTAACAATTTCATTGAAACTAGTATAACATTGAAAATTAAGCTGTAATGCAAAAAGGTTACGAACTAGTCCCTCGATAAACTCGGGATCGCAAGAGTACTTGCTAAAGTTCGTAACCTAATTAAAGTTATTCGCCAGTGAGGGAGAAGTTAAACAGATCGACACCGGTAAAGTCAGAAATTAGTTTTAAAATAAACCAGGAACCAATAGCAACCAGAAGACCAATAATAGCCATAGTAATGGTAGAACCGGCTGAAGCGGTTTGTTTGGGATCCCCGCTTGAGGTTAAGTACTTAAAACCACCAACAATAAGCATGATGAAGAAAGCAATACCGCCCAGAGTAATAGCGATACCAAGAATGTGTTCAAAAATAGCTTCCAGATCGGAAAAGGTAGCGGCTGTTGTATCAGCGGCCATGATTAACTACCGGCGGTGGGAATAACAAAGTTGAAAACATCAACTCCAAAAAAGTAGCCAATAACTTTCATTAAAGCCCAAGCTGCGGCCACGATACCCAGACCAACTAAAGCCATAGTGATGCGATCACGAGCCGCTTGAGTTTGAGTTTTGTCA
>JBDRQW010000058.1:0-5608 GCA_043826085.1 Candidatus Beckwithbacteria bacterium
TGCAAGGACAGTCCTTGCAGGTCATACTCTTCAAGCACCTTCAAGGATCATCCCCCGATTAAATCGGGGCAGGCCTGTAGGTAAATTATTACTCCTAAATATAATTCTCCATCTGCTAAAATCATTTTATGAACTTAAAAATCTTCATAAGACTATTTTATATTTTTCAATTTTTCTTCGACTTTATTCTCATTTACGCAGTTGAAAAACTATTCATGATCGATCGAGGTTTAGATTTATCTCAAATAGGTATTTTATTATTTTTATGGTCTGTAATGTCATTGTTACTCGAAGTTCCCAGTGGTGCCTTAGCTGACCGTTGGAGTCGAAGAAAAATGCTAATTTTATCAGGCCTATCATTTTCTATTTGTTACTCCATTTGGTTATTTAGTCATTCCTTTTCACTTTTCTTATTAGGCTTTTTCTTTAGAACCATTGGCGGTACTTTTGCTTCTGGAACTCTACAGGCTTATGTTTATGATTACCTAAAAAGTATTAAAAAAGAATCAAAATTTGAAAAAATCTGGGGGCAGGGTAATGCTTTAAGAGTTTTAGGTATTGGAGTAGCTGTTGGCGTAGGTGGAATATTAAGTGACATTTCTTTCAACTTACCTGTTTTATTGTCAGCTTTTTCTGTATTAGTAGTGGCCTTAATTGCCTTTATTTGGCCAGAAGTTCAACCAATTCAATCCACCCAAGAAACCAAATATTGGCAGTTTATTAAAGAAGCCACTCAAACTGTTTTTCATAATCAAACACTATTAAAATTAACAATCTATACCGCTATTACTCTCACCCTTCTAGCTAATTTAGAAGAATTCAATGACATCTATCTTAATTTCTTAGGCTTCTCTCGATCTAGTATTGGTTTAATTTTTGCTCTTGCTGGTGGAGCTCAAAGTTTAGCTAGTAGCCTAGCCCACAAATTTACTAAACATTCTTGGTTTCTTATTCATTTATCTGCCGTTATTAGTGTTTTAGTTTTAATCGCCGTTTCACTAATCAAACACCCTTTAATGGCTATTCCCATTTTACTCCTTGGTGTTATCCTAGAATTTATTTCCGTTATCAAAGAGGGTTTAATTCAAAAAGAGATATCATCTCACCAACGAGCCACAGTTTCATCTCTCAACAAATTTGTTATGAACTTAATTCCTAGCCAGTTAGCCTTTGGTTTTGTAGCTAGCAATTATGGTTTGCAATTAGGATACGCAGTCTTCGCTGTGATTGGACTATCATATTTTATAACAGTGCCATTTATTAAACTAAACAAATGTTAACCTGCAGGGTTTATCCTTGCAGGTTCCTCAAGAAAAACACCCCATTTTCCCACCTACAGGGTTTATCCTTGCAGGTGTTTTTTGTTATAATTCACTTATGAATATGGTTAAAGAGATCAAAGTAAAAAGCGCCTTGGTTGTATCAAAGCTTCCCGATGCCGACTATGTTATCAATCCTTATACCGGTTGTGCCTTTGGCTGTAGCTATTGTTATGCCAGTTTTATGGGTAGATTTGTGGGTAAGAAAATTGACGATTGGGGTAACTATGTATTTGTTAAAGTGAACTTAATCGAAGTCCTAGAAAAGCAATTAGAAAAAATCAAAGATAAAACCAAAACAATTTTATTAAGCTCAGTTACTGATCCTTATCAAGGAATAGAAAGCAAGTTTCAGCTAACCAGGGGAGCCTTAAAGCTGTTGATCAAGTATAAGTGGGAAGGAAAGATTGGGGTTTTGACCAAATCAAGTTTAGTTTTAAGAGACATTGATCTTTTCAAAAAGCTCAAAAAAGTGGAAGTTGGTTTAACCATAACCACCACAGATGATAAGGTCAGCCAGTTTTTAGAAAGATCAGCCCCGCCGGCATCCTTACGATTAAAGGCCTTAAAAAAACTTAATCAAGAAGGAATTAAAACATACGCTTTTGTTGGTCCGCTTCTACCACATTTTTCAGCCACTCCGGAAAAACTTAAAGAAATTTTTGATGCTTTAAAACACGCACAAGTAAAAGAGCTTTATTTGGAACACCTTAATTTATCAACTTATGTTAAAGGACGATTGTTAAAAAAACTCAAAGGGGAGCAGGATCAGGTAATCAGAAGGTTTTATGAAGCCGGAAAAGGGGAATATAAAGAAAAGTTAAATAAAGTTATTACAGAATTATTAAAAAATTATGATTTTAAGATTAGGCTAGGTGAAGTTTTAGAACACGGTAAGAATAGTTAGGTTTTTTCACCTTCAAGGATCATCCCTGTAGGTAAAATGAAATTTTTTTAGTTTTCTGATAATATATCTTTATATGGTAAAAGGAAAAGTTGTTTTAATCACTGGAGCGAGTCAAGGATTAGGTAAAGAGTTGTCACAAAAATTAGCAAAACTTGGAGCTAAAGTAGCTTTAGTGGCAAGAACTGAAAAATTACTGAAAGAGGTTAGTGACTCGATAAAAAAAGCTGGAGGTCAATCAGAGTATTTTGTGTGTGATATAACCTTGCAAAAACAAGTAAATGAAACTGTTGAAGCTGTAGTTAAATCCTTTGGAACAATAGATATTTTGTTTAATGGAGCTGGAATTTGGACAACGGATGAGTTTGAAAAGGAAAGGCCTGAATTAATAGAACAATCCTTTAAGGTAAATTCTATTGCTCCAATATACCTAACAAAGGCAGTGTTGCCAATTATGAAGAAAAAGAACGCTGGACATATTTTTAATGTTGTTTCAAAGGCAGGATTAGATATACCAGAGAATAAAGACTGGCCAACATATACGGCCACTAAATGGGCAATGACAGGGTATACAAGGGCATTAAAACAAGCTCTTGGAGGAACAAAGATTAAAGTAACAGGGTTTTTCCCTGGTGGATTTGAAAGTAATATCTTTGAAACAGCTGGAGAGAAAAAAGCACACAATCAACCATGGATGATGAGAACTTCCGATGTAGCTGAGACTATTGTTTATACCCTTAATACCCCAGATGATTTGTGGATTAACTCGATAGGAATGAGTAATATCTAGTATGAAGATTGTTAAAACTCAATCAAAACGTGAGGATTGGGATGAAGTAAGAAGTTGGAATTACAAACTTACAAATCTTTTTCCTAAAATGTCTGTTGTTTATGCTGAGCTTGATGGTTCGCATGGTGAAGTGAAGACAAAAGAAACTGAAAGAGTATATTACATCCTAGAAGGAAGGGGTGAGTTTACTTTTAACAACAAAACTTTTGAGATTGCAAAAGAGGATGTGATTACTGTTCCTCCAAATACAGTTTATAACTATAAACCAGTGGGAAAGAAAACATTAAAAGTGATTCTCTATATGGAGTTATGGGATAATTGAGAGTTTGACCTACAAGGATCATCCCTGTAGGTTACTCTTCCCACAAATACTTTTCCAAGTCTACGGTATTGTTCATCACTTCCACCCTTTCGTTTTCCAATCGTTTCTTTTGTGTTCGTATCTTACCCTTTGCCCTAAAGTTTTTAGCCAGCCCACCTTTAGCATTTACTACTCGATGACAAGGGACAACTGATATTGGCAATTTGTGAACGTGAATTCAATTTCCAACTGTCCTTACCCCTTTCATACCCACCATTTTTGCTATCCTACCGTAAGTCGAAACCTTGCCTTTAGGAATTTTCCCTACCTGCATTAAAGCTCTATCTTTTTTACTCACAACACCTTTCCGTCCGGCACAGAATCACTTACCCTCGGCAAAATATAAATATCTCTCCTAATATCGTCCACTCCCACCAACTCAGCCTCACCATTAATAATTTTCTCCATTTGCTTACACGCCCTACAACCATTACTTGGGCACACAAATCTCTCCAGTGTCCTAGCCAACTTAATTTCTTTACCAATTTTTAAAATCTTTTTTTCAGCTTTTTTCATATCCGGCAATTTTTGCTCAATAGGTTCTTTACTTACATCAACATACCAATAGCTAGCCTTTTTTACCAGTCTTTGTTGAGTATTTGTTACCAGCAAATAATAAATTGGCAACTGCAAAGACTCATTTTTTTCAGCTTTTTTACCGGTTTTAAAATCAATAATATGTACCTGATCTTCGCTCTTCAAGTATTCAAGCCAATCAATTTTACCGCAAAGAATAATATCATCTTTTTCAGATAGCCAATAGTGAGGCAAATCCATTTGAATTTTCACCGCCAAATTTTTCAATGGCCCGGGATTTTTCATTACTTTAAGTAACATCTCTTTCCCCCTCTCCTTATATCTACTTTCCTCATCACTATCAGTAAACCCGCCCTTTTTCCCACTAAATCTCCCCCACACTTTATCAAACTTAATAATCAAAGACTCATCAAATCGTTTATCAACCGGCAAAACTGACAAACCTTCAATCACTTCATGTACCGCCGATCCCAAAGCTAAAGGTGGACTCATTAAAGAAATTTTATGATTAGTTTTTGGGTCTTTATACACATTTTTCAAGAAATAAGCCCGAGGACATTGGAGCCAATCACTAATTGACGAATGCGAAACCCAGGTAGCCGAATACTTATCCTTAGTCATAATTAGTATAATCATCTCAGTATGGCAAACATTTGGCAAGAATTAAAAAAACCTATACTTTGTTTAGCTCCCATGGAGGGAGTCACTGACATGGCTTTTCGACAACTTTTAGTCGATATCGGCAAGCCCGACTTAATGTTTACTGAGTTTGTCAATGTTCATTCTATTTTTTCTCACGATCAAATCAGTTACCGGCAATACCTAGACTATCAACCTAAAGAAAAACCTTTAATTGCTCAACTTTGGGGTTTAATTCCGGAACTTTTCGAATCATCCGCCACTTTAATAGCTAACTTAGGTTTTAATGGTGTTGATCTTAACTTTGGTTGTCCCGAAAAAAATGTCATTAAAAAAGGCGCCGGCTCAGCTTTAATCAATAATCAAGAATTAGCCGGCAAAATAATCAAAGCCACTCAAAAAGGCGCCGCCAATAAAATTCCCGTCTCCGTTAAAACCAGAATTGGTTTTAAAGATATTCAAACTAAAGACTGGATTAGTTTCTTGCTAAATTTTAAACCCGATGCCCTCACTATTCATGGTCGAACTACTAAAGAACTCTCAGATGTTCCCACTCACTGGGACGAAATTGGCAAGGTTGTTAAACTTCGAGACCTTATTAGTCCCGCTACTTTAATTATCGGCAATGGCGACGTTACTTCAATAAAAGACGCTCTCGATAAAGTTAAAAAATACAAAGTCGATGGCGTCATGATCGGTCGGGGAGTTTTTGCCGATCCATTTATCTTTAAACCAAACAAATCAATCAAAGATCTAAGCCCCAAAGAAAAACTTAATTTATTAGCTCATCACCTTGAAATATTTAATAAAGTTTGGGGAGAAACCAAACCAATTCATGTTATAAAAAGATTTATTAAAATTTATATCAATGGTTTTAATCATGCTGTAAATTTAAGAATCAAAATGATGGCAGCTAGCACTTACCAAGAATTACTAGAAATAATCAAAGCCAATCAATGAAAAAAATCTTACTTCTTTTCTTAACTATTTTTCTTCTCTTCTTCTTTTTCAACCAAAAGGGTCCGTCCTTTAAGGACGGACCCTTACCTCAAGAAGAC
>JBDRQW010000059.1:0-3041 GCA_043826085.1 Candidatus Beckwithbacteria bacterium
ATAGTTAGATACCTTGATCCAGCGACCAATGATATTACTTGCTAATGGCATTTCTACAATCTTTTGAACCCATGTTTTATCATCTGTTGGTTGGGAGCTAACATATCCTTTCATAAAGATACCGCCGCCTAATTGTTTTAATTGCCAATTAACAAATGGTTTAAGAGCGTATTTTCCACCAGCTTCAAAAGCGTCATCAGTTAAAACATTCCTACCCCTGAATGAATCATAAGGATTTTTACCTGACATAAATTGAGCGATAGAAATTAGTGATCCGATGGTAGGTGAAAGACCGGGTATTTGACCACCTGTAAAGCTAATTAAATCAGATACATCTTTCATTATTGGCTGGTTATTTTGACCGATCCTCATGGCTTTCCAAAGTATCCCACCTAAAACCCTACCAGTTTCGTCTTGTGGTATTCTCAAATAGGTTGTTAGTCCGTTTTGGTCTTTGCCCATAGGTACGATTGTATAGTTAGTTTTGTCATACTCTGAAACATCCTCTAACATCTTTTTAAGTTCATCTCCAAAGATACCCATTAAAGCCCCAAACATTAATATTTTTGGTAAAAAAGTTATCTTGGCTGTCTTAAACCAAAATCCTGATCTTGTTTTAGGATTAACTGCAACATTTACATCTGACTTAATACCCTCTTTGATAGCGTTGGAGAATAAAAACACCTCGTTGTACCACTTATACCCTGCACCTTTTCTTAAAAAGTCTGGTGATCCAACAGAAGTTCTGATAAAACTAGCCAATGCTTTCGGTGGTAGTTTTCCGTTTAACTCTTTGTATCCAGCAACTTTAGGGATGGTTTCAATAACATTACCCATCTTTTCTATAAAACTTAATACAGAGTTTTCCTTAGTAAACTGTTTAATAAAGAAATTCTTTTTAGTTGCCACAAGTGGGCTTAGTCCGGCTCTAGTGATAATAGCGTCTATCTGTTTATCATGGCCGTCTTGACCAGCGATTATATCATTATAGGTAACATTCAAAATCTTAGCCTTTTCCATTTCACTTATTGTCTTATTACTAACACCGAACCCTCTGGCTACTGAAGATGGAAGGGCTTGAGCGTATCTCTTAAATGTTCTAGCAACAGTCATTCCCGGTATATTTTTGTATGTCCTGACAAAATCTCTAATTAAGTTGAATGATTGAAAACCCAGATTGTAAGTAATAAATAGCGGTCTGAAGAGTTTGCCATTGAAGAATCTCAAGACTGAGATAACGGCGTTTACATGGCCAGTCGTCATGTAGTCAAAGCTACTAGCGATATAAGGATCAACATAGTAACCCTTGACTTTGCCACCCTCTAATAGAGTAAACAAAGCCTCTTCTTTTCTGTTTCTACTTTCAATCGGTTTGTGAAATTCTCCAGTAAATACAGTTCTAGCGTCTTGGACTTGATCTTCGTGGAACTCTTTAAGGTGATCTATTGTTTTTCTCTTGGCTATATTTCTCTCTGAAGCGTAAATAACACTAATTGACTTAATAATAGTAGAGTCAGCAGGGTTGGCAATCTCTTTAAGAGTACCAATTTGTTGTTTAATTGAGGCTGGAATTGATAGGCTTAAATAGTCTAGGACTTGGAATGTGGCGTATGCAGGATTAGCTTTTATCTGATCCAACATTTTCTCGGTATAGAGTTCTGACTTTTCTGCCATGTCTGTAATTTTGACCATAGCCTTGCGGTAACTAAGTAGATTGCTTTTTAGCACTCCCCATTTCTCTTTTCCAAGTGTTTTCTCAAGGTATCCTAGTTGACTCTTGGAGGTATCAGCGTCAAAACCAAGTGGGTTAGCAATTCCTTTTGGTAAGATACTTAGTAATTCGTTGTAATAAGATTGACCAGTACCACCCTCACGCAATTCTCCATATTCCTTCTTCAACCAAGCAAGTTGAGCCGAAGCCCCTCGTGTTTCAATATCTCTTGGTAGTTCTTTTTCAATCTCAGCGTAAACTTCTGGAGCTAGTTTTCTTAATTGCCCGATAGGATTTTTAACTGCCCCTCTTTCATTGATAACTCTTTCATGGAACAAAGCCTCTCCAAAATCTTCCCAAGTAACCCCTGCTTGCCTCATATTGCGGTAGATTGGTTGTATGTTGCTCTCTACCCATTCTTTGACTACCCCCCCTACATAGTTCTGCTCTTCAAGCCAAAATACAGGATTAGAGTCATCACTAACCTTTTTCCCCTCTTTTTCAGCCTTTTTAACATTGTCAATCATTCTCTGGTTTTTATCATTCAACTCATATTTAAGTCTGAAAACATAGTCTTTTTCTCTTCTTAGTTTTTCCTCTCTTAAAATAGCCGATTGATCCTCTCCCTTTTGAAACATTCCCCTTATATCCTCTTGGCGTTTACCAAAGACTGCATCTTCACCCTTATTGAGTAAGTTCCATATTTCGTGAAAATTTTTACTTACCTCTGGTTTCTGATCCATAAACTCAAAAAAGCCTTTCCAAAACTTGGGAGCGTTTTCTTTTAGCATTACCGGATCGTTTAATAATACACTAATAGCATCTGCATATAGTTCAGCAGGGGCATAACGATACTTAACAAAACTATCTGAGGCTTTTTCCTCGTCAAATGGTTTCCATAGTTGAGTTATTCGTTTCAATTCCTCCATGATTTCCTTATTTTGAAGTTTAGGATTTTTCTTTAACTCTTTAATCTGTCTATTAAGTGCCATTATTTTTTGTTTAAGTTGTTTATTTTCTGCCCCCTCTGTACCTTTGCGCTTTTCAGTTAATGCTTTTCGCTCTTTGGTTAGGTTATCAATTTGCTCTTGTTTTTTATAACCAGCAAAATATTGTTTCATTCCAAACCTCAATGAAGCAATCCTGCTAATCAAGTTTCCCCTCTTAATTGTCTTTTGTGGTAGGTAGTCTGATAAGTGTCCTATTTCATGGGCGAATGTTTTGGCTGCCTGATCTGGTGTTTTGAAAATAATTGGGTTTAATATGATTTTACCCTTACCACCTGATTTGAATAATCCGTAAGGATAACCACCTAATGATGGTCTAAATC
>JBDRQW010000060.1:0-4526 GCA_043826085.1 Candidatus Beckwithbacteria bacterium
ATGAATTCTTCTGCCCTTGCCCCCCTTGGTATAAATATTTGAAATCTCACAGCTCAAAACATAGTGCATCTTGCTTTTTAACCCTTTTACTTTAAAAATTCCCTCTCCATCCTCCTCAAGATTTGATTTAATTTCTTTAAACCACATCGGATGAGTCCAATCTCCGGTAGCCAACAAATCAATTCCCTTTTTCTCCGCCCAACAGGCCATTGTCTTTAATTCCATCTGCGGACTCACCGCCCGCGAATACTTTGAATGCAAATGCAAATCCGCAATTATCTTCATCAACCTATTTTAACAACTCTTATCCATAAAATCACACTAAGTTTATAAACTAAAGCAAAACTCAAGCTTGACAAACCTTAAAAAGGTGATAATATTCACTATAGGTTAACAATTATTCAAATAAGTATGTCAGAAAAATCTTGCATTAAACCATTTATAAATAAAGTTAGAGAAAAATTTTATGATGGTGGTACTCTTAAAGACGCTTTTGGTCAAATTAAACCATATAAAAATAAAATGGATGCTTTAGTTGTAAATGTTTTTAATAATTTTAAACTCCCCCATCAATTGGCAGTTAATACTTTAACCCTAGCTACAATAGCTACATATGAATACTTTAGATATCAAGGATTTGACTTGCCTCCAACTGAATCAATTTTAGAACCATTGGCTGTGGCATCTATTTCTGGCGGAGGCGGACCAGAAACAAGAGACCTTGGAGATGGACATTTTGTTAAACGGTATGAAGACAGCAGAGGGACATATCTTGCACCCTATGGCACTGGTCCTGCAGCAAGAGGAATGAGTCCAGAGGAAACAAGTGGATTCTTTGATAAATAATCTCCTAACACCTCTTATTCTACCCACTACCTCCCCCAAAATTCCGCCACCCCCATTGACTCGGCTAAACTTGATCCAACTTTTACAATCATATCAGCCGAAAACATCAACATAGCCGTTCCCAACGCTATACTGGCAATTATTAACGGAGTTGCAAGTCTTAATATTCTTTATTTTCAACAGCCATACATCATATTATAGGACACTTATCAAATAAACTCAAACTCTATATAACCTTAACCCTTTAATCGGTTTAAAATGCTTAATGTTCAGTGTCGCAATCTTTGCTTTTTTTTCCAAAGCAATCGCCGCAATCAACAAATCGTAAGGGTCACTTAAGTGTTGATAATCCCGCACCAAACATCCAGCTATCTTCGCCGATTTTCTTGTCAAACTCACCAGCTCCACTTCATCCAAAATTTGATCAATCAATCTTTCCACCCTTTTAATTTTTGTTGATTTTCCTATAAAGAGCTCCACCACCACAATCAATGGAATCAACAATCTCACTTTGCCTTCACTCTGCAATTTAGACAACTCAATAAAAGTAGTACTTGCCTTTCGTAAATGATCAATCAATATTGATGTATCAACTACTACACTCACCATGTTTTTTTTCTCATCTGATTCATAAATTCCTTAGCTTTCGTTTTATCAAGACCAAATTCATCTTTTGATACATCCTTCAATAATCCATAAGTTTTATTAGCCACCTCCACTAACTTAGATTCTTTTGTCTCAAATTTACCCATCAACACCTCGATCTTAGTGTCCATTTTCTTCACTAATACCTTAATCTCTCCCCTGGCAATTCTATCCAATAAAGAGAAAAACTGATTCCTAGCTTCGGTAGCCGATAAAGTTAAAGTAGTCATATATACCAAAAATATATCATATACTGTACATCATGTCAATGATGTACAACATGTACACTACCTCCCCCAAAACTCCGCCACCACAAACAATCCATAAGCCACCAGCAACACCACTCCCTCCCAACGCTCCAGCTTCTTCTTTGATCTAACAAAGTACCAAAACAACAAAAA
The DNA here is from genome assembly GCA_043826085.1 of Candidatus Beckwithbacteria bacterium. Lineage (GTDB taxonomy): Bacteria > Patescibacteriota > Microgenomatia > UBA1400 > CG1-02-47-37 > CAXBYZ01. The sequence goes on from JBDRQW010000060.1 coordinate 1,893, forward strand.
CAAAACTCCAAAAGCCGCCGACGCCAACAAGTACTCGTTAAAACCATTTTGTAGCTTAATCGGAGCAATCACACTCACCAACCCCAAAACCAAGGTCGAGTTAGCCACAATCGATCCAAACAAGTCCCCCAATACCATCCCGGACTGCTTTTTTCTAATCGCCTTAATCTCAAACGATAGCTCCGGCAAACTAGTCCCCACCGCCACCAAAAACAATCCCACCAAAAACACCGGCACCCCCATGCTAGAAGCCAAAGCAGACCCAACTTTTACAATCATATCAGCCGAAAACATCAACATAGCCGCTCCCAAAAATAACCACGCCAACCATCGATTCACCCGTTTATCCACCACATTTTGTAAAAACTTCTTAACAATCCGGCTCGGCTGACTACTATGCTTCACTCCCTTATTCAACAAACCATAATTATACATTCCATAAATAAACAGCAAGATCAATCCATCCACTCGGCTCAAATCTCCATCCATCAATAACATCATTGGCAAGACTCCGGCCAAAAACACACTAAAAATATCTATCTTTAAAAAATCTCCGGCCACACTCAGCGTTCCTCCAATTACTGTTGCTCCCCCAATCACCAAAGAAATATTAGCTATATTCGACCCTAAAATCGCTCCCAAAGCTAAACCCGGTCTCCCCTCCAAAGCCGCCGTCACTCCCACTACCAACTCCGGAATACTGGTAGCAAAAGCCAGTAAAAACGAAGTGATGGCAAACTTTCCCATGTGAGTAATTTTAGAAAGCTCAGTCAAACTGTCAGTCAAAATATCCGTTGACTTAATCAACAACGCCGAAAAACCAATCAATAACAATAAATAAACAAATATCATAATCTTAAATATATCATCATACTATCTCTATCAATCAAGGAGGTGAATACCCCCTTCTCTTTAATTTTTTAAATCTTTACCCGGTGAATACCGGGCTTATTATATACAAACTTTACCCCTTCAATCATCCCCATTACTAAGGCACTGGCTCCTATTATCACCAACCACTCCCTTACCCCCAAACCAACTGTCTTTAATATTACTTGCAATCCCGGCACATACAAAGCAATTACTTGAAAAACAAGACCAATCAAAACCGCTCCCACCAACCACATATTATTAAACAGTTTTTCCTTCCACAAAGGTTCTTTTAAAGTTTTACAACTAAACACATATAGTAACGAATCCACTCCCAACATGGCAAAGGTCACTGACCTGGCCAGCCTTAAATCTCCGGTCGTCGTTAAATAAAACTTAAACACTACCAAGGCCAAAACCGCCGTCACTGTCGAAATCAAAGCAATCAACAACTTCACTTCCATGTCCAGTAACTGCCGATCCTGTCCTTCCGGCTTATACTTCATCAAATCATCAGGTTTAGGTTCAAGTGTCAAAGCAAAATCAGGCAAGCCATCATCTACCAAGTTAATCCACAAAATCTGTGCCGCCGTAATCGGTAAGGGTAAACCCATAAATATACTTCCCAACACCAAAATCACCTCAGCAAAGGCATCAGATAAAAGATAAAGAATAATCTTCTTAAGGTTCACAAAAATTCCCCGGCCCTCTTCAATCGCCGCCACAATCGTCGAAAAATCCGAATCCAAAAGCACCATATCCGCTGTCTCTTTAGCCACCGCCGACGCATCCTCCACCACAATTCCAATATCAGCCTTTTTAATCGCCGGCGCATCATTAACTCCATCCCCGGTCATAGCCACCACTTCCCCTTTGTCTTGTAAAGCTTGCACAATCCTTAACTTCTGCTCCGGTTTAGTTCTACAAAACAAAACTATTTCATCTATTTTTTCCTTAAGCTCTTCATCACTAATTTTGGAAAGAACGGTTCCTTCCATAATCTGCTCTGGTTTTAACCCACCCGGCTCCAGCTTCAGCATATTCACCACCGCCTCGGCCGTAAATCGATAGTCTCCGGTTATTACTTTTACCTTAATTCCCGCGCTCTTAGTCTGTCTTAAGGCTTTTTCAACCCCAACTCTTACCGGATCTTCATAAGCCAAACTCCCTATCCACCTCAAACCTTTTATATCTTTATCCGTAATTCTATTAGTTTCTCCTCTAATTTCCTTTGGCATCTCTTTAAAAGCAAAGCCTACCAATCGTCTCCCCTTCTTCCCTTCCTTCACAAACCTCTCCCCCCACGCCTTTCTTCTTTCCTTGGTTGTCTCACACCTATCCAGTATCTCTTCTGGGGCTCCGCTTACTAAAAGCAAATTCTTTTTATCCCCTTTATGTAAAGTGGCAATATATCTCCATTTTGGATCAAACGGAATCTGGTCCAACCTCGGATATTCCTTCTCCAAAGTCTCTAATGAAAGGTCCGTTCTAAGGTTCCGAACTTCCAATGAAAGGTCCGTTCTTGAAGGTACTCCTTTAAGGCCTGCCTGCGCAGGCAGGCCGGACCTTAGAGGACTCGAGTTCGTACTCGAACCCGAAAATAAACCCTGGGCCCAATCCATCATCCCAATCTCCAAAGGATCCCGCATATCATTACAAAGAACGGCTATCTTAACAATCAAAGTCTCTTGTAAATTAAGGTCCGTTCTTGAAGGTAATCCTTTAAGGCCGGACCTTTGAGGACTCGAGTTCGTACTCGAACCC
>JBDRQW010000061.1:0-15982 GCA_043826085.1 Candidatus Beckwithbacteria bacterium
CCTAATTACTTCCTTGATGGTTTCATCATCAGATATACCTTGAGTATTAATCCTTATGGCATCAACATCTTTTTCTATCGACCTTGCCAAAGCTATAATCTCATCAGGACTAAATTCATTTTCATCACGTTCTCCTGGTTCAATCATAATTTGAACCCAAATAATTATCTCTGGATTACTACTTTTTAACATATCAACTACCCTCCCAACCTCTGCTGAGTATTCTTCTGGTTCGGCTTTTACCCCTGTTTTATTATCTATTTGAAATTGTTGAGATTGAATAATCCATACGTCAGAGTATTTTGCCGCAGAATATAATTCTTCATTACTCAACATAAATTTCATTCCAGGTCCTGTTAATAACTGAGCTCCATAGCCTTGAGCGATATCCCTAGCAGACTTTACCGAACTAACCAAGTCTTCAAGTTCTGAATTTGGAATCTTCCCTCTTTGCTCAGGATTAAACCCTAAATAGTCGCAATTTACGTTTTCATCAGAAAGAACTGATACTTTCTCTCTCATCTCAGTTAAGTTAAGAGAAACACACACTGTTTTAACCGGATAAGATTCCAATTCTTTTATATTTTCTCTCACTTCTCTTCCAGTCGCTTTATTATCAACAAAGTCAACTTCTGATAATTCATGCGCAATTGTCAATGTGGTTGGACTCAAACCCAACCCAATTCCCAATAGAGATTTTGAAGGTTTTGTAGGCATCTGCTCTTGTTTTACTATACCAACCACTATTAACAATCCAACCAAAAAACTAATTAAAATTATAATCTTCTTCATAAGAAAATTATAACACATCAACAAGCTCACTATTAGTGCATCAAAACGTCTCTGTTAACTCCTCTCGACAAATTCTTCTCAATTTTCTTATGATCAAAAATACTCCCACCTTCCAATGCTAAGGTTCCGAACCTTGACATTGACTCTAGAATCATCTATACTTAAATTATGCCCAGTAAATACTACCACCGAAATTTTAAACCTCAATACTTTTATCACATCTTCAACCGAGGCGCCTATAAAAATAAAGTTTTCCTCGACAAAAAAGATTACCAAGTTTTTACTGAAATCCTCATTTATTACCTTACCTTCCCCACCGCCAAACATTTTTCCTACAAAAACCGTGCTATTAATCCTTATGTTAAGGTTCCGAACCTTAACATAGACTCCGTGTATTTAGTTTCATACTGCCTGATGCCCAATCATTTTCATCTACTTTTAAAGCAATTACCTCTGGCCACCAAACAAACAGATATCTCTAATTTAATGCGTCGCTTATCTATTACCTACGCTATGTACTTCCAGTATAAATACAAACATACTGGCTCTCTTTTTGAAAGTAAATTTAAATCCGTCACTGTTGACTCAACCGAACAACTCCTTTATTTATCAAGATACATTCACCAACATCAAACTCCCTATTCCTCTTACCCAACCTACCTTAACAAAATTAAACTACCCAACTGGCTCCATCCGGAATATATCCTCAAACTACAAAAAAACTACCAACAATTTGTTGAATCCCCTATCAAAGAAACTAACACCAAAAAAATTGAATCTTTAACCCTCGATTAATTCCAATGTTAAGGTTCCGAACCTTAACATTAACTCCTCCAAACTCTTTAACCAACTCTAGGTTCCCCACCAAAGGCGGGCAGGCGCACCTTGACTAACTATAGGCTAGACGGTTACGAACCAGTAAATAGTGACAGGGTCAGACCCTGTCACTCCCTCGCTCGGGTAAACCCCTTCTTGATCGCCTCTTCTTCACTACAAAACCACTTATCCCCTAAATCTAACCTCATCACTACTTGCTCATAATGCCGGAAAGTTGGCAAGTGATAGTACCTAACATCATTCCTATCGATATTACCCTTGATCAAACACTCGCCTTTTTCCCCACAGACACTCCACAATCCCCTTTTTTCTTCTTTGCTATTTTCAGCTACAGTTATTAGTCTCTCCTCATATTTATGATTATTATTATCCCGTTGAAACTCACCCGCTCCCATTTTAAGCAGTTCCTCGTTAACCATCTTGCCATCAGCGTAAACATAAGCCAGCTCTCTTCCCCATTTACCAATCTTGTCGTAATCATACTCAATCCTCACCTTTTTCCCCATCACCAATTCTTCATTCATCTTGATCGACTCCGCCCGAAAACACTCGTCCACTTCCGGGGTATCGACATTGATGTAACGAATCCGCCGGCCATCAATCAACTCAATAGTATCTCCATCCACCACCCTAGTTACTTCCACAGGCTTCGGTGACCACCACCAAAACCCCACCGCTCCCAACAACCCAACCACAATCACTAATACTTTCTTCATTAATTAATAATATCACAACCACGCTACCAGTAAAAAGGACCATTATGGTACTTGACTTCTAGAATAATCGTACTAAAATAGTAATATATGATAAAAAGAACCCTTTTTGAACCAATAAAAGAACATCTATCCAAAAAAGAAATCACTCTTATCACCGGACCTCGCCAAGCTGGTAAGACCACTTTAATGCTCGCACTAAAAGAGCATCTCAAGAAAAAAGGGCAAAAAACTCTCTTCTTAAACCTAGATATTGAAGCTGATCGACAATATTTTTCCTCACAAGCTAAACTGCTAAACAAAATTAAGTTAGAGTTTGGCCAAAAAAAAGCCTACATCTTTATCGATGAAATTCAAAGAAAAACCAACGCAGGCTTATTCCTCAAAGGCATCTACGACTCGAACTTACCCTACAAGTTTATTGTCTCGGGCAGTGGCAGTATCAAACTCAAAGAAAAGATTCACGAATCTTTAGCCGGCCGAAAGCAAGTCTTTGACCTCACCACTCTTTCCTTCCAAGAATTCCTAAACTACAAAACCGAGTACAAATATCAAGATAAACTTGACCAATTCTGCTCTGTTGAACCTCAAAAAACAAACTCTTTTTTCCAAGAATATTTAAGCTTTGGCGGTTATCCCCGAGTCGTTCTAAGCGAAACCTTGGAAGAAAAACAAAACATCATCAACGACATTTATCAAAGCTTCCTACTAAAAGACATTTCCTTCCTACTTAATGTCAAAAAACTAGATGCCTTCTCCAACCTCCTCAGGGTTTTATCCAGCCAAATTGGCCAACTAACCAACATATCTGAAATATCCAACACCTTAAACATTTCCGTCAAAACAGTCAACAAATACCTCTGGTACCTAGAGCATACCTTTATAATATCTAAAATAACTCCGTACTTTAAAAACACCAGAAAAGAAATCACTAAATCACCCATCTACTACTTTTCTGATCTCGGCTTAAGAAACTTCATTAACAATAATTTTGACTCGCCCCTCCCTCAACCCAACTCTGGTTTTTTGTTTCAAAACTTTTACTATCTTTTAATCAATCAAACTAAATCTCTCGGCTCAAGAATTCATTTCTGGCGTACTAAAAACAAGGCAGAACTCGACTTTATTGTCATCATTGGCCAGGAGTTAATACCCATGGAAATCAAGTATAAACGCTTAAAAAACACTTCTATTCCAGGATCCTTAAAATCTTTTATCAAAAAGTATCAGCCCAAAAAAGCTAATATCATCAACCTAAGCCTATCAAAAACAATCAAAATCAACTCTACCGTAGTTAACTTTATACCCTACTACTCTCTAGTTAGGTAAAGCTTGCATTTATCGTCTCATTATGAGACGATTATTGTATATGAATGAAACAATTACTCTTAAAAACAGACAAAAAAAGATCCTTAATTTACTGGCTCAACAACCTAATTTATCTAGTACTCAACTTAATAATCAACTTTCTATCCTCTACTCTGTTTCCAAAGCCACTCTGGCTCGTGACCTTCAAATCTTAACTAATCAAAAACTCATCTCCAAAACCGGTAAAGGCCCCAGTACTACTTATAAGCCAATCAATAAGCACCCCCTACTACCAAGTATTGATCTTGACCAATACTTTGCCATTGAATCAGACAACCGACTTCAGGCTAACTCTTCATTTAATCCCCAAGTTTTCAAACACCTTAATAACCTTCTCTTGCAGTCAGAAAAAACTCATCTCAAGAAAATTCATCAATCCTTCTCCAAAGCCACTTCTAAACATAGCTCCGCTTACCTAAAACGAGAGCTTGAACGCTACGTAATCGATCTTTCCTGGAAATCCTCCCACATTGAAGGCAACACCTACACCTTACTTGAAACTGAGACCTTACTCAAACAAAACCTCGAAGCTTCTGGCCACACCAGAGAAGAAGCCATTATGATTCTAAACCACAAAACAACCTTTGAAAATATTTTTAAGCATAAAGCCGACTTCAAACGCCTCACCATGTCAGCAGTTATCAAACTCCATAGCTTATTAACCCAAAACTTGAAAGTAACTCCAGGTATCAGAACTCGACCAGTTCGTATTACTGGTACACCTTATAAACCCCTTAGTCTTCAACCTCAAATCCAAAAAAATCTAGAAAGAATCATTAAACTTATCAACCAAACCAAGCACCCAATCGAAAAAGTCATTATCAGCAATAGCCTAGTAGCTTACCTACAACCCTTTATGGACGGTAACAAACGCACCAGTAGAATGCTTGGTAACGCCATTCTTTTAGCTCACGACCACTTTCCCCTTTCTTTTAGAAATATTGACGAAAATGAATACAAGCAAGCTTTAGTCCTGTTTTACGAAACCAACAACCTTCATCACTTAAAAAGACTTATACTTGAACAATACCAATTTGCTCTAAGTGAATACTTTATCTAAACTATGAATCTGCCCATTATTTTCCACAGCCTTCTTCTTATCTTCACCATCATCTTTAGTTTTATTTTTACCAACAACCCTGAACTGTCCAAGTTTTCCCTCCAACTTACAGGTCTGTTAGCCATCATCTTCTTTTTTCACGACCTAATCTGCCGTCACAAATCCCAAGATAACCCTATCCAAAAGTATCGTAATATATCAAATAGTCTTATTATCACCTCCATCACTCTACTTTTAGTCCTCTCAACAGGCCACCTAACCTCACCCCTGTTCTTTCTGCTCGACTTCCTAGTCATCTACCTTAGTCTCTTTTTCTTCCCAAGCCTTGGTTTTAGCCTCGGTTTAGCACTCTCACTAATGTTTCTGCTAAACAATGACATATCCTCACCAACTCAACTATTAAGCCTCGTCTCCCTCTTATTAATGGCCCCTCTGGCCCGTTTTTTTGGCACTCAATATCTGCAATTGCTTGAGGATGATAATAAAATCAAAGTCCTTAAGCATCAAGCCGATCACCTTGAATCTATAGTCTCACAAGAGGAAACCACCACTTTACTATGGCTTTCTATAGAATTCAAGAACAAACTACATCAAGCAATTGATTTAATCTCTCAACTCTCCTCTACTCTATCTAATATACCCTACCACCAACAAGAACAGCTAAAATCCCTCTACTCTGACCTCAAAGAACTCTTTAACTCCGGCCAAGAACTCGAAGAAAAAATTGATAAACTCACCGATGAAAACTAATAAACTTACAAGGTACGGTACCTTGTTATTTCTACTCTTTTTCCTCTCTGTCACTCCTGTTTCTGCCGTCGACCGCATGGAATCAGACTCCTACACCCTAAGATTCACCAACCTCAACATGACCTCAGGCTCAAAAGAATCCGGTAACTTCAAAATTCTAGACACCGTCGGTCAATTCGCCCCCGGTGAATACTCAAGTTCCGGCTACTACGTCAAGGCCGGCTTTCCTTACATCAAAACCATTATTGCTTTTGCTTTCACTATTTCTGACCTTTCTATAGATTTCGGATCCCTCCCTTTAAGTACTCTTTCCACTCAAACCAACACTTTAAGTGTCTCTAGTGGTGGCGCCGGTGGCTACTCGGTTACCGCCCAACAAAATCACTCTTTAAAACTCCAAACCTCCCCCACCACCATTCCGGATACTACCTGCAATACTTCCTGCGATGAAACAACCGCTGATATTTGGACCTCTACCGGCAAATATGGTTTTGGTTATAATATGCAAGGCAATGACATTCCAATAGCTTTTATCGACTCTACCTACTTTAAACAATTTGCCAATATTAGCACTGCCGAAACCCCACAAATAGTAATGAGTTCCATCAACGTCGGCACCAACCGCACCGCTACTGTCACCTACCAAGCTAATATTTCCGGCTCTCAAGCCGCCGGCGACTATGAAAACCAAATTACCTACACCGCCATCCCCGGCTACTAAACTATGAAAAATTCAATAAATCCACAAAAGACTCCCGGAGTGGGAACTTCTTTCACTCCGGGAGTGGAATCTCTCAAGCCTCGTTGGTTCGGAACCCTCAGGCCTCGTTGGTTACGAACTTTCCGATATTTAGTTCGTAACCTTGTAATTTTAACCCTTTTCCTCCTCCTCCCCACTCCCGCCCACGCCCAAACCACCTCTCTATCTATCTGGCCCCCGCTTTTACAAGCCACCATCCAACCAGGAAAAGCCATCACCCAAGTTTATCGACTCAAAAACCTGGGCGACGATACCACCATCACCACCGCCCTAAAATCTTTCACTCCCTCAGACGAACTTGGACATGTAAAATTATTAGGTTCCGAACTTTCACCCTCATTCTTCTCCTTCCAAAATGCAGATATCGACTCCTTCCCCACCACCTTTCCTCTAAAAGCCGGCCAAACCCAAGAACTGGTTTTAAAAATTAAGATTCCGGCCAACCAACCCGAAGCCGACCACTACCTCACCCTTCTCTTTGAATCAAACACCACCGGCCTGATCGGTGGCACCGGCACGACTAACCAAGCCACCATCGGCTCAAACATTTTACTTACCATATCCAACGACGGCCAACCCCTAAAATCCGCCAAAATCGAAGAATTCAAAGTTGAGGGTTCGGAACTTCCAGTCCCGCGGACGCGGGACGATCCTCGACGAATGTCGAGGCTAGTTCCGAACCTTTCCAAGATTGGCCTCCTCGACTCCTTCTCCCCCATCTCCTTTCTCCTCCGTGTTAAAAACACCGGCACCACTCTTTTCAAAGCCATCGGTCAAATCGAAATTACCAACACCTTCAAAAAAACCGTCGCCACTCTCCCCCTCCGCGAAGACAATATTCTTGCTGGCTCAATCCGATCCCTCACCTCCGAGGTGAAAGAAGTTCACACCTCGGAGGTGGACGGAATCTCTTGGTCTCCCACCTTCCCCATCGGACTCTATTCAGCTACCGCCACCATCACACCTCAAGATTCAACCAACACCATCACCTCCACTATTACTTTCCTAGTCCTCCCTTACAAGGCTTTACTTTTTATTTTCTTAATTTTCGTTTTATTCCGTTTGACAAAACGAAAAAAATAAAACTTGACAAAGCTATATATATATATATATATTAAACCTATGAAACGCTTATTAGCCAAACTTGCTATTATCTCAATCCTTGTTACTTCAACTCAAAGCTTTTTTTTAATCTCTCCCCCCGAACTTGACTCAGCCAATTTAACCTCTGCCAAAGACACGCTTTCCAGCTCCCGTTTGTCATATTACAATGCCTTATCCGCCGGCAATACGGTTGGCTCAACCTTAGTTCAAGTCAAGACCTCCGGCATGCCCTCTGACTCAACTGCCAATCTTTTTACCGGTGATTCTGTTTGGATCGGTAATTCAATTACCGGCACTAACTATACAGTTGACGATATTTTAGATACTGACGAATTTCAAATTACCTCAGCTTTAGGTTCCGGCGATACCGAAGAAGACGATCTTGTCATTGCAACTCGTTCAGCCACTCACACCCTTACTTTTACCACTGCCACCGCTATTCAAAACGGAGCTATTAGAATCCTTATTCCATCCGGTGCTAATGCCAATACCGACGGCATTCCCAACCATGACGGTTTTGATTTTAACGGCATGACTGCCAGTGACTTAACTCAACCAACCGGTGGTGGCGTTACCTCTTGGGATACTACCAATGCTCCAACTGCCACAGCTTCCGGAGGCACTCATTGCACTGCCGGTAATCACTGTTTTGAAGCCCGCTATAATGGGACCAACACTGCTGCTACCGCTTTAACTTTTGTTATTGGTGGCACTAATAAATTAATAAATCCGGCCAAATCAGGCTCTACCGAAGGTTCAGCTGATACTTATACTGTCACTATCCAACATTTAGGCTCACAAACCAACGGCTATCCGGTGATTGATTCCACAACTGTTAAAATCGCTGTTGTTGAATCGGTCCGGGTTACCGCCACTGTTGATCCAACTATTACTTTTGCAGTTACTGCAGTTGGTATTGGCACTACCGCTTGCGGTAATCCCGTTGATGTGGCCAGTACCCCGACTACTATTCCTTTTGGCACTCTTTCCTTAAACACATTTACAGATCTCGCTCAAACTTTAACAATTTCCACTAATGCTGACGACGGTTATGCTGTTACTGTTCTTGAAAACGATCAATTGGGTAAAGACGGTGGCACTGACCCTCTTATTATTGATGCTATTGGTGCCGGGGCTATGACTGATGATCTTCAAGATGACTGGCATACCAACACTCAAAACGGCTTTGCCTACTCTCTGGATAATGACGATGCAGCTTCAATTGACTTTCAATATAGTGATTCCAGTGGAGGCAGTTGCGTTACCGGCACTTTTTGTGCCAAACAATTTCCGGCCAATGCCGACCCGGATACCGCCGAAAGAATATTTTATTCCGGCACTGTAGCTGACGCTGAAAATGCTTATATTTGTTACCGCATTTCCATCGGCGCCACCCAAGAAGCCGGCGACTATGAAAATAATATTACTTACACTGCCACGGCAACTTTTTAAAATATGAAAAAATTCCTGCCCATAACAAAAACTTTCCAAAACACTCCCGGAGTGAAAGAAGTTCACACTCCGGGAGTGAAGTTTCTTCTTCTCTTTCTTGCAATTTTTTCTCTATCATTAGCCGCCCCCGTTCGGGCCCAGGAATCCATTTCTATCACCGCCATTCCCCCACGCCTTGAACTCACCGCTTTACCCGGCGCCACTCTTCAGGAAACAATTAAAATCAAAAATAATTCTGACACGGAATTGGCTTTTACAGTTCAATCCAGCGACTTTATTGTCAACGACGACCAAGGTACTCCAATCGCAGTCTCAGAAATTGTTTCCGGTCGCTGGTCTTTATCTTCTTGGCTAACTGCTTCTCCTAAAAAAATCTTGCTTGCCCCCAACCAAACTCAAAGCATTGATCTAATCATTACTATGCCTGATGACGCCTTAGCCGGCGGTCGTTATGCCATGATAACTTACCAGCCAATTACAGAAGGTCAAATGCAAGCCGGAACCGGTTCAGCCATTCAACAAAAAGTCGGTACTTTAATTTATTTAAATGTTATTGGTGATGTCACCAAAGCCGCTTATTTAAAAGAATTTAAAGTTGATAAGCCATTTAAACAATACGGTCCGATTAATCTTTTTGCCCAAATCGAAAATCTGGGCGATATCCATCTTAGGCCCACTGGTTCAATAATTATTACTAATTTATTTAATAAAACTGTTGCTGATCTTAAGCTTGACGAAAAAAACATTTTCCCTTTTGCTTCCCGCACTTATGAATTTGAAGTTCCGGGTAAATGGCGTTTTGGCAAATACCAAGCTGAACTGACTGCCTTAGCCGGCGACTCTGAAGTTTCAATCAACGGCTTAATTTACTTTTGGATTCTCCCCTACAAAGAATTATCCGCAATCGCTTTAGCCATATTGGTTGTTATCATTCTTATTATTATTTTAAAAAAGAAAAAATCTAAACCCACCCCACCGCCTCAAAATATTATAGCCGAAACCCCGGAAACCACTCCCCCAACCACTTAAACACTTAAACAAAAATCAATATCTTAACCCCTTAACTTAACTAATTTTCTTTTACAAGGGTTCAACCCTTGTAAATTATTTTCCCACCTTTCCCTCAAGAGTATTTTTACAAAGGTTGAACCTTTGTAAAAATACTACCCTTCTACTTTATCATAGGCTATACTAAACTCATGCTGTCCGCCACCAATAAAGGTTTCAATGAAAACACTCCCGGAGTGGAATCTCGTTGGTTCGGAACTTTCAGGCCTCGTTGGTTACGAACTCTAAGATGTTTAAAAGTTCGTAACCTTCTCTTTGTATTTTTTCTCCTCCTCCCTCTCCCCATTCACGCCTCCACTCAATCCGAATTTAGTTCTTCTCAGGTCTCGGCTACTGTTCCGGACAGTCAATCCCCAAGCACTCCCATCTTAATCTCGCCAACCAACAATTCCACCATCAATTCCTCCTCTCCCGCTTTTATCTTTGAAACCTCAACAGATAACGTAGCTGTCCACAAATACGAACTCTGGCTTAATGAAATAAAAAACACTGAAATCCTTCATTCCTCAACCACCACCATCTCCATCACTGCCACCTCAGCCTTAACTGATGGCCAACATACCTGGAAAATCAAAGCCGTTGATACTTCCGGCAACACCACTGACTCAGCTACTTGGACTTTTATTGTTGATACCACTGCCCCCATAATCTTAATAAATCAAATTGCTGAGCACCAAGTTACTCTCTCCTCTCAAGATAATTCAACTATCCCCGCCAATTACTCCCTCACCACCACCAATCAACTGCCAACTTTTACCGGCTCTTCTGAAGCCAATGCCAATATTGTCATTATCCTTACCTCAGCCTCAACCCAATATACTTTTACTACCACTGCCAACTCTAACGCCTCCTTCACCCTAACCCCTAACTTTCAACTTGGTACCGGCAACTATACTGTTTCTATATCAGCTACTGATCTAGCCTCAAACTCATCAAGCCTACCCTCATTTTCCCTTATTATCAAACCAACCATCGCTGTTACTACCATCACCATTCCCTTGCCTACACCCTTAAAAGACTTATCCTTTAATCTGCCTTTTACTCCCACTCTAATTATTCCTAAATTACCAGCCGGTCTAACCGCTTTTCCTCTTACCACGGAAAGCCCCAACTTGATAACCTACCTCCCCTGGCTAATTATTTTATCTTTACTTAGTCACATATATTGCAAAATCAAACAATATCACAAGATATACTTATATATCACCCTTATTGTCCCTATTTTTATTCTTATCTATTTATCTCTAGCCACCCTCCACTGGCTACCGATATTTTTTTTACTCATGTTAACTTTTGTTATATACTATACTCATAAGCATGCCAAAGAAAAAACAACTTAAAACCATACCAAAATTCAAAACCGAAGATCAAGAAAGAGATTTCTGGGCTATTCATGACACTTCCGATTACTTTGACTTTTTAAAACCAGTTCATCTCGACCTATCCAAACTCAAACCCTCTACCAAACCCATCACCATCAGATTGCCTGAGTCTCTTCTTGACGCCTTAAAAACCTTGGCCAACAAAAAAGACGTTCCTTACCAATCCCTCATGAAAGTCTTTTTAGACGAAAAAGTCCGTCAAGAATTCCAATATAACTAACAACATCAAATCCCCTCAACTCCAATTACCTAAATTCCTGCGGTTTTTGCCATCACTACCAACCTTGAAAACAACTCCCTTGCTTTATCTGCCTGCCAATCCGGTGGCAATAGCTTTCGGGGTAACCCGGGATCCTTTAACAATAGATAAAAGTACCTATCAAATACCTCTTTAAATCCACCTTTGGACTGTTGCAATAACACAATATTCTGCCGGGCTAACTTTAGCAAACGATCAGCCTTATTGATAAGTTCCAAATAACCCATACCAGTTTGATCTAGTTGCCATAATTGCCTGGCCATCTTCAAATCATCCCCCAAAATCATCTTTCTAGACTCAATAATTTGGGCCTTTTCTTGCCATTTCTTCGCTAAAAATAGGCTTTTTGTCTCTTGACTTACAGAAAAAGGGGTCACGTACACCCCCCGAGCCACTCTTTTATACCCTAACCGCCCCAAACTACTCCCTACTTGCCTACTTTCACTCCCCATCCCCTCAACAATAACAATCCTCCAAATCCTATCCCAAACCTTCCTCTGACCCCTGTAAACCGGCAATTGGTTTAGTAATTTCTCTCTCCCCAAACCGGTTAATCGAAAAGATGACTGGTTCCCTCTTGTAATCTTATCTAAGCTACCGGATCTGGTTAATCTGATAGCAGCATCCCTAACCGACCCCTGCTCAAACTTAGACAATCTAAAGTACAAAAACTCATAAGGCTTATACTCATACCCCTCAGTCTTTCTCAGAAAATCATACTCAGAAGCTAGAGCAAATAGTAATTTAGTTTTTAATATTCTCATATTATGCATTACTCCCCAACATCATAATACCATTAAACACTGCACAAATCTATTTGTCAATAGATATTCTTAATTCTTAATACTTAATACTTAATTCTTAGCAAAATCAAGATTTGATTTTGTTTATATCCCAATTATATACTTTGATATACTCCCCAACCATCCATGAAAACATCGTGAAACTATTCATCAATCATAATTCATCAATCTTACCTTATTTTTCTCTGTAAAACAGAGAAAAAAATACCCCCATTGTAACCTTGCTATTTTTCTTATTAATATAGACCTAGTTAACAAATAACCTGGTGTAATTAAATATAACTACAGAGGTTAACAAAAAAGGAGACATCTATGTCACTAGCCATCAACTTAACCCCCGCCTATTCCCACTCCGGAGTGGAAACCTGCCTTGCCGGCAGGCAGGTTGATTACTCTGCAGAGTGGACTAAAATTTCCCGCACCATCACTACCCTCACAAAGTCTACCGCCTTCAAAGCCGTCGCTGAAATCACCACCCTGCTCACCGTCTTCGTCGCCGTAGCTATCTGGATGTTTGCTATTTAAAAGTTCTTTAGCAACGTCTGCTCGGTTGCTAAAAAACTCACTGCTCATTATGCAACAACTACTAAACCAATATAAAGACTTCTTGGAAGGACGGTCCAAAAAAAGGTCCGTTCTTGAAGGTACTCCTTTAAGGCCGGACCTTAAAGGACTCGAGTCCGTACTCGGACCCGAAAATACTAGTTCCGAACCTTCTATTTCTAATTCCAAACCTTCGCAAAGTCCTATGGTTCCGAACCTTAAGTCCTCGTTGGTTCCGAACTCTAAAGCAGCAGGGTTCGGAACTTTCAGCGGTCCGCAATGCAGTGAAGGACAGTTCCGAACCTTAAGCGTTTCCACCATCAAAAACTATATCTCCGACACCAAACACTTCCTCACCTACTTAAAAACCACCTACCAAGAGCCAACTATCAAGCCAGCCCATATCACTTCAACAACCATCAAAGACTACCTCGACCTTCTTGCCAAAACCTCCCCCCACGCTACCCTAAAACGACGCTTCTCCAGCCTAAAACGCTTTACCGACTTTCTTTACATCACCAAACTTTTGGACTCGGATCCTCTCAAAGACCAAAGGCTGGACAACTCCCAAAAAAATACCTCCACCGGCAAAATTTTAGACACCTTTAAAAACTTTCTAAAATCCGAAGGATTAGCCAACTCCACTATCAAAAACTATGCTTCGGACATCAATCACTACCTACAATGGGCCAATAAAAATCTCAATTTAACAGATAAGTATTCTCAAGCACGATAGTTATGAATAAATCTATCAATATCTTTTCACACATGAAAACAAACCAATCACAACCAAGGCATACCATCCAAAAACCCTCTTTTTACAAATTTTTTGCTCCAAATTCATATGGTTTGAAGCTCCAAGGCCTCGTTGGTTCCGAACTTTCAGTCCCCACTCCCGGAGTGAAAGAAGTTCACACTCCGGGAGTGTTATCTCTCTCCTCCCCCAAGAGCAATTTTCTTAAATTCCGAACCCTCAGGTCTCGTTGGTTCCGAACCCTGCCTTGCCGGCAGGCAGGTTTCAGAAGTTTTAGTTCGGAACCTTCTATATTAAAACCCATATTATCCTCCCCCAGCAACCCAATCACCTATTTACCAATTCCTGGCACTCACCCCACCAAGTTGCTAATTAACAAACTATGAATTTAAGCTCAATTATCAATAAAAAAGCTTTAAAACAGTACCAAAAGTACTTAAAAAATCAAAACTTGCCCCAATCCTCTATTGATCGCAAGCTAGCTTCCCTTAATAGATTCGCTGATTTTGCAAGAATTCACTACCTCAAGGAAGCCTCCCCAGAACTAGACCAAACTAGGTCAGATAACATCACTTTCCCCGCACGGACCCCTCAGGTTCCGAACTTTAAGAAGTTCGAGTTCGGAACCTTCCGTATTGGCAAGACCATCACCCCCTACCTCACCATCGCCATCCTCGTCCTCTTCTCCACCGCCCTCGGCATCTTCGGCTACAACCAAATCTTCAAAGACGCTCTTTTATCCCAAGCCTACCCTCAAGCCACATCCCCAACTGTCCCAAATAGATACTTTTCTTTCCAGGCGAGATTAACCGACTCTTCTGATAATCCCATTACTGGCCCCACTGACATGAGATTTCAAATATATAACGAAGACTTCCCTGCCTCCGGCTCAGCCAAACTCTGGGAAGAATTAAGATATATTGACCCGGATCAAGACGGAATCTTCTCTGTTACTCTAGGCACCGAAGACGCCATGGCTACTTCCATTTTCACTGAAAATGCTAATCTTTGGTTAGGGGTCACCGTTGAAACAGACACAGAAGCCTTCCCCAGACAAAGAATCGCCACGGTTGGCTATGCCTTAAACGCCGAAACCCTCCAAGGTTTTCCTCCCTCAGCCTCTGCTTCAGCTGATCAAATTCCGGTTTTAACCCAAGAAGGCGATCTCTATCTAGCCTCAGCTTCCCCTGTGCTCTACTCATCTTCCGGCACTTTCTCTATCAAAGGTCAAGTTTTAACCTTGTCAACCGCCATCGGCACCAACGGAGACATTCAAATCGCCCCGGATGGCACCGGAAACTTGGACATTAACCTATCCTCAACAACCCAAAACGCTATCAATATTACCAATGCCAATCAAACTTCCGGCCACTTAATCTCCGGATATTTGGGTAACGACACTGCCACCGGAGATTTAATAAACCTCTCGGTCGGCTCAACAGCAGTCGAAAAATTCACCGTTGATACCTCCGGCACCGGCTATTTCGCCGGCAACCTCGGCCTTGGGACGACCAATCCCCTCCAAAAACTCTCAGTCGAAGGCCAATGTGTTACCGGCGATACTTTACTACCGATTATTTCTCCCGAAGAAGGGTTCGGAACTTCCAGTCCCGATTTTACATCGGGACGATCTCCGACGAACGTCGGAGCTAGTTCCGAACCTTCCGTCGTAAAATTAACCCGCATCGACCAAATCAAAGGAGGAGAACTCGTCTACTCCTTAAACGAAGACACCGGAAAACTAGAACCCCAACCAATCAAAGGTCTACTAAACATGGGCGTTCAACCAGTCTACAAACTCACCACCGAAGACGGAAAAACTATCACCACCACCGGCAACCACCCGTACTTAGTTAAAAACTCACTTCTTGCCTTGAGAACGAACTTGAAGATTAGCCACCAAAGCAACAGCAATAATCAACAACAACAACGACACACCAGCTTTATTCAAAATCTCGTAAACATTAACTCCGTTAATCATAAAGATTTTCCTCCCCTTAATCTTTTAGCTAATAACAATGCCACTATACCAACAAACAAGTTTATTGTCAAAAATAACCAATCATTCACTGACACTACCGGAAATATTGATGGCAATATCACCACCGCCCCAATCCAACCGGCAGATAAATTGATCAACCAATCTGCTAATGTATCTAACCAAATATCTGATAATTTCATTACCAACAATCATAACACAGATTGGTTTACCCAGAGCGAAGTCGAAGGGTTTACCACGAGCAATGCCGAGTGGACAAAAGTAATTTATCTCTCCCCCGGTGACGAAATCGCCGTTGTCGAAAGTGCCGTAAACACTCCCGGAGTGGGAACTTCTTT
>JBDRQW010000062.1:0-3669 GCA_043826085.1 Candidatus Beckwithbacteria bacterium
CTTGACAATAATATATATTTTAAGGTAAACTTTTTTATTAATGAACAATCAAAAAGTTATTTTAATTTTTGGTCCCCCTGTGTCTGGGAAAACGACAACTGCTCTTAGATTGAGTGTGCCCTTGAAGTTTCAATATCTTTCCATAGGTGAATTAGTTAGAAACGAAATCATTAAAAATACAGACTTCGGTCGGAAAGCGAGAAAATTCATAGAGAATAAATTTGTGTTTCCTAAAAATTTCCTTAAAAAAATTATCATTTCCAATTTGCCAAGAAAGAATAACTTTGTTCTTGATGGCTATCCAAAATCAATTGAGGAATTATCCGTTTTTAAAAACATTATCACTGAATATAAAATTATACCAATAATTTCTTTAGTATTTGACATAGACAGAGATACCATGGTATTTAGATTGAAAAACCGCCTTTTTTGTCCACATTGCAGAATGCCAAAAGAAATAGATTATAAAGAATATACTTGTCTATATTGTGGAAAAAAATTAATAAAAAGAATTGATGATTCATTGCCCCTTGCTTTAAAGAGATACGAGCATTTCTACAAAAATACCAATAAAGTAATAGCAGAATTACAGAAAGATAGCGTCCCGACAATAAAAATAAATGGGAACTCTGATTTAGAAACAGTTTTCCAACAAGCTTTTAAAACATGTCAATCTATTTTATTAGTTAAAAATATAAAACAGCATGCGCATGGTTAAACTGAAATCAAATATAACGACCGTAAACCACCCTGAGATTGCCGACATTCACTCTGAAAAAGATAGGCGGAATGTTTTTATAGATAAAGCAGGAGCTAAGAACTTAAACTTTCCATTCTTGTACAAAACGCTAGGAGAAGTTAGACAAATTAGTGGCGAAGTCGATGCCTTTGTCTCGGTTGAACCGTCTCACAAAGGAGTACACATGAGTCGATTTATAAAAATAATTGGCTATTATTCCAATAATATCCTCAATTTTTCTGAAGTAAGTAAACTTTTAAGAGACTTACAAAATAATTTACAGGAAAAAAATGTACACCTCTCAATTAAATTTAAATTACTTATTTCTAAGGAAGCTCCGATAACTAAACAGACTGGATTTGTTTCTTATGATTGTGAATATATTGGCAAAAAAATAAGTAAAAAAACTAAAATCTATTTAAAAGTTAGAGTCCCTGTAACGACTCTATGCCCGGGGAGCAAAGCAGTTTCAACCTTTGGAGCGCATAACCAAAGAGGGTTTATAGCCGTAATCGTTGAAGCCGTAGAAGAAGTGTCTTTCATTGATCTAATTTATTATGCAGAGAAGTTTGGCGCAAGTTGTGAAATATTTACTAACGTTAAAAGAGAAGACGAAAAGTTTATGACAGAAAAAGCTTTTCAAAATGCAAAATTTGTAGAAGATTCAGTTCGTTCAGTTGTTGAACAGCTTAAATACGATAAACGATTTAAAGGATATTATGTTTCTTGTCAAAATATGGATAGTATTCATTTGCACGATACTTTTGCAGAAGTGAATAAACTAATATGGTAGAAAAAGAATTGAAATTTAAAATCCAAGACATTAATAAACTCCTTGATAAACTTGATAATTTAGGCGCCAAGAAGGAAAAACGTGTTTTTGAACGAACAGTAATGTTCGACAATTCTTCTGGTATAATGAAGGTAACGGATGGTAGGTTAAGGCTTAGAACGAAAATAGAAGAAAACGGCACCAAAGGCGCTCAACTCTCTTACAAAAAGCCTCTCACTAGAAAAGGCATTAAACAAGAAATTGATATAGTAGTTGATATTGGTGATCCTCAAAAAATAGAAAAAATTCTATACTATGCTGACTATAAACCGGTATCTAGTTATGAGCGATTCCGGACAATCTATTATTTATATGATGCTGAAATATCAATTGATGAATTTCCTTTCGGCAATTATATTGAGGTAGAAGCAGATAATTTAGAAAAACTTAGAGAGCTTGCGACTAAACTTGATTTTTCAATGGAAAAAAATATAACTTTGTCTTATGATACTCTCTACTATAATCAGAGGATATCAGAGGGAAAAGAACCGATTATGCATATAGTATTTACAGATAAAGATTTGGGCAGATAGCTCAGCAGAGAGAGCGCTCGTATAACATGCGAGAGGTCGGAGGTTCAAGTCCTTCTCTGCCCACAAAATTTATGATAACTGCTGCAAGAAGTGAATTAAAAGGAGTTTTTTCAATAGGAAACAATAAACGTCTTCATAGAGACATCCAACTTTTAATAACAAGAGCCAAACAAGTCGGTCTTGTTAATGAATTTGGCAATCAGAAGATATTATTAAATGATAAATCTTTTGATATTTTAAGTAGGATATCAAAGTTTTTAATTTGGATTAATGAAAATGAAACGCCAAATCTTAGAACATTTTATGAAACAAAAAAACTTATAGACGACTTGCTGTTTTGTATACTTAATGGTGAAACTTATATGGTTTTTGCTTTCTTGTGCCCAAGCTACAAAAAAGGGATAGGAGCAATAGGTTTTAATCGAGAAATTGGTGAAACCACCAAAAGAGGCATCAAAATTACTAATACTGTTTATAAACTACTTAAGAGCTTAGGGGTTGCTGTAAAATGTCAGATTATATTTAGCGATTTAGTTATAGAAAACTATGACAAAATTTTTGAACTTGGATTATTGTCTGGCATGAAATCCAACATAGAATCAACCAGACTCTTTACTCAAGCTACTGATCCAGAAATTTTTTTTAATAAACTGAGTGAATTTTCTGAAATTACCGAAATAATGCCCCTTAAAGGTATTGATAATATACCAAATCGAATTAGTAATTCTACTTACCAATTAGTTTTAAAGAGAAATATTAATTTTTATAAATCCCAATTTGGATGGGAAGATAAACAAATAATAGAAAGAACAAATATACTGGCTTGCAGCTATCCGGTTCTTGGTGATTTCTTCCGCGCTAAATTTAGTAGATTCCTTTTTGTATATACCGCCAACTCTCTAGAGCGAGCAAAAATGTATCAGGGTGAACAATATCAATTAAATTCTATAGCTATTTTTTATCCTAGAAAAATCAAGTTTAGTCGCAAGTGATATTGATTTGTGGAATTATCTTGAAGAAAACCTGAAACAAGATTGGCTGCAGGAAGCCATCTCGGGAAGAATAAAAAATATTGATACCCGCATAAAATCAATCAGCGTCAAAGGAATCTACAAATTTGCATATAGTACAGCAGGAATTTCAAAAGATTTTTATCTACAAAGGCAGAAAAAAAGCCGAAAATGGTTTCGAAAGCAGAGCGACTCAAAGATATATAGGTAAAACATTACAACTCCGCACTATGCTCTAATAATGAGTAGTTAAATTTAGTATTGTTTAGATATTTCACAAATTCATCAGCGGCATTATCAATATTTTGAATAAATCTATAATCAAGTGAGCGAGCGAAAAACAAAACAAAGTTTTGTTTTTCCAAGCAAGCGTAGATAATATAGGATTAATAGCCTCTATTATCAAGCGAAGCGAGAGAAATGAAAGTAAATAATTTTTAATTTCAAATTTTTAATTTTTAAATAAATCTTAATTTTTAAATTTTTAAACACGATTTCTAAATATTAAAAATTAGTTCATTAAAAAATTATTTATAAAATTACAAAATTAAAAAT
>JBDRQW010000063.1:0-3003 GCA_043826085.1 Candidatus Beckwithbacteria bacterium
ACTTAAGCTTAGATAGCTCCAATAACTTAATATCATGCTCAATATCAAAACTCTCCTCCCACCAAGGATTATGCAATGATAATTGGCAATTATCATAATGTCAAGTTCAAAAAAATCTTATCAGGTTCGTAACCTAACAACTTTATTCACTTCCAACTTTTTCCTAATCTGTACTATTCCTTCTTTACTCTTCACCTCATCTACTCCCCCTCCCTCCCCACTTCCAACTGATCCAGTTTCTGCACTATTCATATCCCTATTATACACAATCAATTGACTAAGTCTTAACTTTAATACTACAATGATTACTAAATAAACAACTATGCCTAAAGTAGTACCACAAATTGCCGAAAATCCTCGCTCCGGCCCAGAAGTCAAAGATTTCTATAATGTCCAGGGGAAGCGTGGTCAACGTGAAGTTAGTGTCGGTCGCATACACAAACGCCAAAAGGGTTTAATTGAAAGGATAGTTACCGTTTGGGATCAAGACCAAAAAAAAACTGGCCACAAATTTACCAGTTTCCAAGAACGCATCATTAAACTTCACAACAACAAAGAAAATTTTGATGGTGACCCAGAAAATACCACCAGACTTTTAGCTTTTTTAACTGTTTTTGGTAAAAACAACTATTCACCAGCAGAAATTAGCACCCTTACTGGGGGTACTTTTAAAGATACCGACGAAGTTAGCAATCTCCTCGTCCGTGCTTATGCTGGCGACGCCAAATGGAAACTTGGTTTAGGTAAAATTAGCTTAAAGAGAGAATCAAATTCTCTAGAACTTGCCAAACTCACCAGAGAACAACTCCAAAAAGAACAAAAACTTTTCCGAAGCGCTATCCTACCATTAAGCAATCTACAATTCCCTCACAAGATGCTATTGGGAATAGCTATGAGAGATAAGTGGCTTGGGCATATAGCGGCCAAAGATATTATAACTAAATATGAGGGTAAACAACTAAACTTTCTGGGTGGCAGACCCTCAGAAAAACTGGCCAAATTCGATTTTAATCTCACCACCCCAGGTAACGACAAAAAATTACTCGCCTTTATCGAAGCCGGCACCAGCGTCAATCTAGAAAATCTTATAACCAGTGAGGCTTCCGAAGTTAGTGGTAAAACCTCCTTAATTGAACAGGCCAGAACCAAAGGTTTTCTTGGAGTTGCCGAAGCTTGTTCTCAAGATAACCTATCTGAACTTCGAAAAGGTGGCTTTCAAAGACACGCAGAAACTGCCACAGATTTTAACAGCCTAGATGACTATAGAAAATACATTCACAAAAATCTCACTTCAGCTCAAGCCTCAGACTTTGAAACAATTATCTCCGTCGCCCTAAACGATCCCACATCATTTGAGGCTCTAGTCACGCACTTGGGCATAAGTATCGATTCTTCCCCCGAAGCTTTTCTAAAAAAACTTGATACTTTAACCGAAGCTCAAAGGACAGCCTTGGTTACAGTCAACTCTGTAGGCACCGTAACTCAACTCAAAGAAGGTCCTTGGACTCTAAAAATAGACGCCGCCCATACTCTTCTTCTAAGAAGACTTGATCAAATCAGCTCAGAAGCTGAAATTCTGCCAGTATTAGAAAAATTTGAAGACCTAGATCTCTCCAAAGCCAATCCCAAGCAGCTTGTCACTCTAATTGCCCACGGTAAAAAACTAGATCAATTAAAAGACCAAAAAGCTAGTGAAGAAGACATCAAAGAGGCCGTCACCACCTTCCTTAAGCACAACGAAGACGGAAAACTTATTCTCAATGCTAGCCACAAACCACAATTTAAAGAAGGTAAAGAACAAGCCATCTACAAATCCGAACACGACGCTAAAAAAACTCCAACTACAGCACAACTCACTACCGCTAAAACTGAAGTTCAAAGCTCTCTTCCAGACAATCACGAAGAAGTTACTAAAGCCTATCATCGAATTGTTAAGCAACAACACGCCGATATATTTAATCGTGAATTCACTAGACTCACAAATCCACCCCTTAACTGGGAAAATAATAGAGCGGCCGAAAGAGCAACAATAATAGCAAACAACGAAAGAAATGCAATGTGGGATAAAGACAACCAAGAACCAGATAACACTTATACCAACTACAATACTCTTCTCGCTCAAGCTAAAACAACTGCCCTAACCTCTCAACCGCTTAAAGATGAAATAGCCAAAAAAGCCCAAGAAGCTGCTGACAAAGAAGCCTCTGCTTACGAAAGACAATATATCAGCAAAGACAAGTTGGCCGAACTTGGAACTGTTTCTTTAGCTGGCCTAAAACAAAATCCAAATGCCGCCGACTTAGACCCCACCCACCTCTCTGAACCCACTAAAACCGAAGTTGAAACTATAGACAGCGCCGATGATTTTGATGCTGCCACCCCAACCACCACTAATCTAAAAGCTCACATACTCGCCAATCCCAGCTCAGTACAGGGTATGGACTTAGCTATTCTTTTCGCTATCTTTGGTAGCCTGCCCTCAATCCTAGCCCAAAATTTAAATCAAGAACAACAAGAACAATATAAATCATCATTTATTTAACCTATGCTACCAATTTCATTAAAACAACTAGTCACCATTACCCCTTTAAATAACAAAACCAAACAAAAAATCTTGGATGCCCTGCCTACAATGTCAGAATCTCAGCAATTTTTAGTCTCCACTCAATGCTGGCAAGCTATCTCTATGAGTTATCAGGTTTTGGTCAAAGCCAAACAAGATCAAATGTTTGATGAAATGGTTAAAGGTAAGACCACTTACGAGAAAAAAGACTTTCAAAACGCCGAGAACGAAATCTTTAACAAACTTTTAGTCAAAATCGATGAAACCCAATCCGCCGAAGAAGTCAAAACCCTCAAGCACCAGCTCCTACATGAAGGTTCGTAACCTTCATGTAAAATCTTAAAACCAAAAATTTACTAACTAGGGTTCCAGCTGTTATAATCAATCTATGACCAAACAACAGGCAGTAAATTATTGGCTTAAATCCGCCCAAAAAAGCT
>JBDRQW010000064.1:0-2470 GCA_043826085.1 Candidatus Beckwithbacteria bacterium
GTTCAAAGAAACGCTCTCGAATCTCGATCCACCCCTTCACCCACGCCACTACTCACCGCCACACCTGAGCCAACAATTGATCCAACCCCTAGTCCTTTACCCAGCCTCTCACCAGAACCGGAAATAGTTTTATCAGAATACAAAGTTCAAGTTTTAAACGGCACTGGTGGTAAAGGTGTTGCCGGCGCTGTCAAAGATATTTTAGAAGCAGAGGGTTTTGAAAATGTTGAGGCCGATAATGCCGACGAGCTTGATCACACTAAAACCACCATTCAACTCAAAGCCGATACTCCCGAAACAGTTTGGGAAGCAATTAAGAAAGTCTTAGACTCAGACTATGATGTAGTCAAATCCAATGAATTTTTAAGTGAAGAGAGTGATTATGATGTTATTATTACTGTAGGAGTATTAAGTACTATAGAGTAACAAATAGTTATGATAAAAACAGTTGGTAAAGTCATAACAATAGCTTTTGCACTTTATGGCGTAATTCAGCTTACTTCTCTTGCTTTCCCAAGTTTCAAAAATCTATTTTTTAGTCCTAAAATGGTGAATACTCCCATGGTAAAAGGTGCTATCGACTATGCCAACCAAGTCTTACCAGAAACTCAACAAATCAAAATTCCCGAATATTCACCCAGTCCAGATCTTAGTGAAAAAACCATCACCGGCGTCATCACCGAAAAGATTACCAATAAAGTTACCGAAACTGCCACTGAAGCTGTCGATGCTGTCAAAGATGAAGCTTCCAGTCAAGTTTGTAAAGCTCTCTACGAAAAACTCGAGTCAGAGTGTGGCCTTCAAAATTAGATATACATTGACAAACCAACTTAGTTATTAAATACTACTAACTATATGCTTACTTTATCTCAAATCATTTTAGTCATTGTTGTTACCATCCTAGTCATTCTTCTTACCGTTTTTTCCATCTATATTTTTCGTATCCTAGAGGAAGTTCGAAAAACTCTTCAAAAGAGCAATGACATGATGGATGACATGAAACGAATCACCAAAAGTGTAGCCGACCCCATTGAACAAGCCTCTGAATTTGTCACCGGTCTTAAAAAGGGGGCTAAACTGGTGGAATTAGCCGGAGAGTTTATCGAAAAGAAGAATGCCAAAAAATAAAAAATCAGTTCACTTAGCCTCAGGTTTAGCTTTAGGAGCAGTAGTCGCTGCCGGGGCTACTTTTTTATACAAAACCAAGCAAGGTAAGAAGATCAGGAAAGAATTTTCTAAACACTTAGACGACACCAAAGCCTATCTACCCGAACTGATTAAAGACATTAAACTTAAAGCCAAAAAACTGGAAAGTTCTTTAGAAGACTCTAATCAAGAACTCCAAAAGAAATCAAAACAAACTAAAAAGAAAATATCCAAGGTTGTCTCAATTGTTAAGAAAAACGTTTTTGTAAAATCCGGCAAGCCAATGGCTAAGTGAAATCAAGAGACTTGTTCCCAAGTGAAATCGAGAGGCTTGTCCCGAGTATGCCCGAGGGGTTACAATACTCCCATGACTACCGATCAGATTAGGCAAGCCTACTTAGATTTTTTTGAAAGTCGTGGCCACGCCATTATCCCTCCGGCTCCCTTAGTACCTCAGGATGACCCAACCACTTTATTTAATGGCTCGGGCATGCAACAACTAGTCCCTTACTTAAAGGGTGAATCTCACCCTATGGGAAAAAGATTAGTTAATTCTCAACCTTGTTTTAGGGCCGAAGACATCGAAGAGGTTGGTGACAATCGTCACACCACTTTTTTTATGATGCTTGGCAACTGGTCACTTGGAGATTACTTTAAAAAAGATCAGCTTACTTGGTTTTGGCAGTTTCTAACTGAAATTTTAAAACTTGATCCCAAAAAACTTTATATTACTGTTTTTGAAGGTAATAAGGATGTAAAAAAAGACCAAGAATCAATTAATATTTGGAAATTTTTAGGGGTTTCGGATAATCATATCCATCAATATTCTGCCGAAAAAAACTGGTGGTCTAGGGCCGGTGCTCCCGACAAAATGCCCCCCGGTGAGGTTGGTGGCACTACTTCTGAAATTTTTTTTGAGTTTACCAACATTAAACATGATCCTAAATGTGGTAAGAAATGTCACCCCAATTGTGACTGTGGTCGATTTATAGAAATCGGCAACTCAGTTTTCATGGAATATGAAAAACAGAAAAATGGATCTATTAAACCCCTCCCCAAACAAAACGTCGACTTTGGTGGCGGCCTAGAAAGAATCGCCCAAGCCGTTCAAAATTCCCCTGATATTTTTCAAATTGATATTTTTAAAAATGTCATAAAATCAATCGAAGCAATAACCAACCGGAAATATGAAGGCGAGAACAAAGCTCCAATGAGAGTTATTGCTGATCACCTTAGAGCCGCCAAAGCCATGATTGACCAAGGTTTAGAGCCGGGAAACAAACAACAAGGTTATGTCTTACGCCGTTTAATTCGACGCTCAGCC